>CAKKRO010000031.1:33736-59962 GCA_919902625.1 Nitrosomonadaceae bacterium | reverse complement strand
ATCAAGTTCAGCATGAGAATTTTTAGAAAATCCTGACAAAGATGCGGTAGCATAGCGTCATTTTAAGAGCACTGATTATTTACCATGCCCGTTAATATTCCTCCTTTACTTCCCGAACAATTATTATCCGTCGATGGCGTAACGCTTGGCATTGCCGAAGCCGGTATTAAAAAAGCCAATCGCAAGGATTTACTGGTGATGCTGCTGGATGCAGGCACCCAAGTTGCCGGTGTTTTTACCCGGAACCGGTTTTGTGCTGCGCCGGTAATTGTTGCGCAGCAACATCTGACGCAACCCTCCATCCGCGCTTTGGTGGTGAATACCGGCAATGCCAATGCCGGTACGGGGGAGGCGGGAATACAGCATGCGCAGGCGACCTGCGCTGCATTGGCCGAATTACTGGGTTGTGCTGCACAGCAGGTTTTGCCTTTTTCCACCGGCGTGATTATGGAGCCGTTGCCGGTGGACAGGATTGTTGCCGGATTACCCGCTGCAGTAGCCAATAGCAAGGTGGATAACTGGTTTGCGGCAGCGCAGGCGATCATGACGACGGATATCGTGCCGAAGGCGGCATCCCGGCAGGTGCAGATTGATGGAAAAACGGTGACGGTTACCGGAATTGCCAAAGGTTCCGGCATGATTCACCCGAATATGGCGACCATGCTTGGCTATGTCGCCACGGATGCGGCGATCAGTCAGCCTCTGTTACAGGCAATGGTGCAGTATGCGGCGGATCATTCATTTAACCGCATCACGGTGGATGGCGATACTTCCACCAATGATGCTTTCATCGTGCTGGCTACCGGGAAAGCAGGTCATAGGGAGATTGTTCATCAGGCAAGTGCAGAATTTGGCCAATTGCAGGCAGCCATTACCGCCGTTGCTGCCGAGCTGGCCAAAATGATTGTGCGCGATGGCGAAGGAGCCACTAAGTTTATTACGGTGCAGGTGGATGCGGGCAAGAATGCGGATGAATGTGCCCAGGTGGCTTATGCCATTGCTCATTCGCCGCTGGTCAAAACCGCTTTCTTCGCCTCCGATCCCAATCTGGGACGTATTCTGGCGGCGATCGGCTATGCCGGGATTGATGATCTGGATGTGAACGGCATCCAACTGTATTTGGATGATGTGCTGGTTGCTGAACGGGGCGGCAGAGCGCCGCATTATCGCGAAGAGGACGGGCAGCGCGTGATGAATCGGTCCGAGATTACCGTGCGCGTTGTGCTGAATCGCGGTACGGCAACGACTACCGTATGGACCTGCGATTTTTCCTACGACTATGTCAAGATTAATGCGAGTTACCGCAGTTAAGCTGACACTCATGAATGATTGGGACAAATTGTGTGAGCGGGCGGATAGATTGTTGGATCATCTGGAAAAGTTTTTGCCGCCTGCGCAGCCAGACCCTGACTGGAAAATGGCGATTGCCTTCCGTTGGCGCAAGCAAGGCAGTGCCGGGCATATACAGCCGGTTACGCATCCTCATCGGATTACACTGGATGCATTGTGTGGGATTGACGAGCAAAAGCAGCGGATTGACCGGAACACGCATCAGTTTGTGCAGGGATTTTCTGCCAATAATGTGCTGTTGACGGGCGCGCGTGGCACCGGCAAGTCTTCGCTGATCAAAGCGTTGCTGAATAAATATGCCGGCGATGGATTGCGCCTGATAGAAGTGGAGAAGCATCATCTCGTTGATCTGCATGATATTGTCGAAAAGATTTATCAGCGCTCAGAGCGTTTTATTTTATTTTGTGATGACTTGTCTTTTGAAACGGATGAGCCGGGTTATAAAGCACTCAAAGTGGTGCTGGATGGATCAATCGCCACCGTCTCGGATAATGTTGTGATCTATGCCACTTCCAACCGGCGTCATATGGTGCCGGAGTTTATGCGCGATAATCTTGATACGAAGCACATGGGCGAGGAAGTACACCCCAGCGAAGCGATTGAAGAAAAGATTTCCTTGTCGGAGCGTTTTGGTTTATGGGTGTCGTTTTATCCTTTTGATCAGGAACAGTATCTGGAAATTGTGCGTTACTGGCTGGCTTATTGGGGTATCGGTGAAATGACTGCCTTGGCGCGCATGGAAGCTTTGCAGTGGGCGCTGGAGCGTGGTTCCCGCAGTGGACGTGTTGCCTGGCAGTTTGCGCGTGATCTTGCTGGCAGGCGGAAATCTGCGGGTGGTATTAATAATCAGTGAGTCATTCATCCATTTCTTCTATCACTGGATCAACCTCAATCGTTGAAGTTGCCGCTGCCGTCATTATGCGGCCGGATGGGCAATTTTTGCTGACGCGCAGACCCGATGGGAAAATATATTCCGGCTACTGGGAATTTCCGGGCGGCAAAGTTGAAAAAAACGAATCGTTGTTGCATGCATTGGATCGGGAGTTGCAGGAGGAATTGGGGATTCAGATCCGCCGAGCCGATCCCTGGGTGACGCGCGTTTTTACCTATGCACATGCAACGGTGCGGTTACATTTTTTTCGAGTGGTAGAATGGGAAGGCAGGCTAATACCCAGGGAAAACCAGGGGTTGTCCTGGCAATGGCCACATCAAGTTGAAGTGTCGCCTGTCCTGCCTGCCAATGGACCTGTTTTGCAGGCGCTTTTGTTGCCGCCGGTCTATGCCATAACGCGGGCAACCGAGATGGGTATCGAACCTGCATTGAAACAGATTGAACAGGCGCTGCAGAATGGCCTGAAACTATTGCAAATCCGTGAGAAACAGATGACCAAGGATTTGTTGCGGGAATTCTCAAAGCAGGTGCTTTCACTTGCGCGGACTTATCAGGCAAGAGTATTAATAAACAGCGATGCAACGCTTGCGCGGGAGATCGGTGCCGATGGGGTGCATTTCACATCATCGCAGCTCATGGCATTGTCATGCCGCCCTGATCTGGGATATGGCTGGTGTGGCGCATCTTGCCATAATTTAGAAGAACTTTTTATGGCCGAGCAACTGGGACTTGATTTTGTCGTGCTGGGCCCGGTTCAGCCCACGTTAAGCCATCCTGAGCTATCCCCATTGGGCTGGAGAAAATTGGCCTCACTGATTCGTGATTATTCATTGCCGGTTTATGCTTTGGGCGGATTGCGCCGGGAAGATTTGCCGATAGCGCAGGAAATGGGCGCACATGGAATAGCGATGATGCGTGGTAACGTATAATTGTTCCGGTTGTATCAAAGCGGGAATACGGTAAAGTATTTAAATAAAAGTAACTGTGATGAGCGGATTATCCAATCCACTGAGTTGCCGAATTAGTATGAACCGCCACCTGATTTCTACCTCCTGCTTTGGCGGTGTATAAGGCTTTGTCCGCTCTATCCAGCAAAGTTGTGCAGATCAATTCGATATCGTGTGATTGGGCGATTGACAGGCTTCGCAGATTGGCCATGCCGATTGAAATAGATACTTTAAATTGTTTGTCATGAAAACTCAGAGGGGTTAAACAAATCGCCTGGCGTAGACGCTCCGCTATTTCATAAGCGACTGGCGGTGTCGTTGTAGGCAGCGCGACAACGAATTCTTCACCTCCATAGCGAGCCACAATATCACAGGCTCTAACCTGTTCTTTAATCAAAGCGGCCATACGCTTTAGCACCAGATCACCTGTTTGATGCCCATAGGTATCATTGACTTTCTTGAAATGATCAACATCAAGAAACATACAAATGAGATCATCATCCCAGCGGATGGATCTGGCAATTTCATCTTTGAAGCGCAGGTCGAAATAGCGACGGTTATAAGCCTGTGTTAAAACATCTTGATAACTGATTTCCTTAATTCTTTGCTGATTGAGGCAGTTTTCAATTGCAACAGCGATCATGGCCGATAATTTTTGTAAGAAAAGTGTTCCTACCCCTTGCTGGTAGCGGCTACTGTCCTGGCTTAACAACAATAATGCACCGATGATTCGATCACTGCGCAGGAGTGGTAAGAATGCAGCGCTTTTAATTTGATCGCTGGATTTTAAACTGGATATCATCCGGGGGTATTTTTTAAATACTTCAGAGCCCAGCATCGGATAGCTGATTAAAGATTCGATCATTTCCGCATCTTTGAGAGTATCAAGAATCAGCAATTTGTTCTCAAAATTCAAACGAGCTTCATCATCATGATCAAAAAATAAACGTTCGGTATCTTTATGATGATCAATCAGGCATAAAACAACATTATGGAGTTGAAAGCGCGTGATGATTTGGGACAACAATAAATCGCGTAATTGTTTGGGCGTATTGGCACCGATGACTTCAAAACCAAAGGTTTCGTATAATTCCTGTTTCTTCTCATTGGCTCGTGCTTGTTTGAGCAGATTATCAAGTTTGCGCTGTAATAAGCGATTCTTCTCATAGATCGACTCATCCATTATATAAACTCAGTCCTGATCTTTGTCTTCCAGATTTTTCTCTGATTCCGGGATCCGATAAGATTCTTGAGCCCACTGGGATAAGTCGTTGGTTTTAAAACGCCCAGAACAAAATGGACGAAAATGATGGGTTGTTTCCCAAACTACTTTTTTACCACATTGAGGGCAGTTGACGATGCGTTGCATAAAAACAGCTCATTGTTTTTTGTAGAGATTGTTTGACGTTAAGAAGCTTACCTTGTTTTGGCAAAAGATGAGTAGAATAGTTCTTAAGATCATTACCTAAAGGATATGAAATGTAATTGTAGAATCTACCTTGATAAGGAAGAGGTTAACACTACCTCATGTATTTTTGTTGAAAGACTGAGTATTGCTTGTGTAGCCAGTGCGATATTTTTTTGTATTTTACAAAAGATTTTGGATATTCTGATTTTTTAAATAATCGTTTAATTTAGACCTTAAAGGTTGATTGCTCTGGCTACTCGACAAGAACTCTCAGATTTTCTGGCTGAAACGGAAAGGCGCGCTTATAAACAAGCCATGTTTGCAGTTCATGATGATCATGCGGCATTGGATATCGTTCAGGATTCCATGATGAAGCTCACGGTAAAATATGCCTCGAAACCCGTTGAAGAGTTGCCGCTTTTGTTTCAGCGCATCCTGCAGAATACCATTCGCGATTACTATCGGCGGCAGAAGATCCGTTCATTATGGACAACGCTATTTTCAGCGTTTGCACCCAACGATCAGAATAAGGATCAAGAAGATTTCAATATTCTCGAAACTTTACAGATTAAACAGGAATCCAATTTTGGTCAAGATCCCGATAAACAACTTGAGAGATCGCAGCTTGTTGATTTGATAGAAAGATCTATAGAGACTCTTCCGGCACGTCAACGCGAGGCCTTCTTGCTGCGTTACTGGGAAGAGATGAGTTTAGCGGAGACTGCGGTGATTATGAATTGTTCTGAGGGAAGTGTAAAAACGCATTGTTCGCGAGCAGTTCATGCCTTGGCTATAATACTCAGAGAAAAGGGAGTTAAATTATGAATGAACAGGAGTTGGGAAAAGAAGTTGCCAAATTATTAGACTGCAGTGCGGATGAAAATATTAAACAAAGCACCTTGTACCGACTGCAATCTGCCCGCCGGGCAGCCCTGGAAAATTATCAACCTACATTGAAGGTAATGGATTCAGGCAGTAATACTTCCATTTTGGGTGGGCATGATGGGCACTTTAATGCTGGAAGGTTGCTGTTGCTGCTGGTGATATTGTTTGTTTTTGCGAGTACAGTTTATTGGCAATTTCTGGATAATGACAAATATGCAGCGATTGATACTAGGATACTGGCCGATGATTTGCCGATAGATGCTTATATTGATAATGAGTTTGATGAATGGCTAAATTCCGATTAGTTATTATATTCGGGCTGTTTTTCCTATTTTCCCTGGATGCTTTATCTGAAACCAGTAAGCCTCTATGGAAAGAATTAAAGCCTCAACAACAGAGGATTCTTGAGCCATTGACTGAGAGTTGGGGCGCTATGGAATCGGCAAGAAAGAAAAAATGGCTGGGTATTGCAAAACGCTATCCCAAAATGAATCTTCTGGAGCAACAGCGTATTCAATCGCAAATGCAAAGCTGGAATTCATTGTCTTCTGAACAACGCAAGCAGGCGCGCGAAAGATATAAGAAGCTGGAACAGTTGCCTGTTCAGAAACGCGAAGAGATCAAGCAACGATGGTATGAATATGAGCAACTGCCGGAAAGAAGGACTTAACAGGCCTTTGAAAAACTATCTCTGCAAGCAAAGCCTGCAGCCAGTCCTTTCGTAGATTGATTACACTCACTTCTTTTCTTTTTTCAGGAAACATTCCAATTCTACATCTACTTGCAGCTTATTAAATGCAGCAATTCATTCATTTGTCGCTCAATAATTTACCCCCAATCTGGGTTGACGGATTTTCGTCACAACTAATTGATGAAGAGAATGTGCTCGCCTGGCTTGAAATTGATCTCAATACACGCCTGCATTTTGCTCAAGGCATTGTGGTTGTGACCAATCATCGTTTGATGGCTAAAATGGCGGGCGATGAAATTTGGCAAGAGTGGCGCTATCAGCAAGGATTGCTGCTGACACAACGAGATTATGCGGGCGTTGGTTGCCTTGAACTGTTTGATTCCAAAGCACGTCTTGCATACTGGCGTTACCGGTTAGGCAATGACATCGCGGTGAGCCGATTGATTGAGTGCTTTATGCAACAGCTTGGTTATCATCTTACCGGTAAGCTGTCCTTATCAACCCATACTCAAGTTCAATGTCCAAACTGTGCCACTCTTTTATCTTCTGATCAAGAAGAATGTCCGGTCTGTGACAAGCAAATCCGTACACCTCCTTCCACTTGGACGTTGCTACGTTTGTGGCGCTTTGCAAAGCCCTATAAAGGGCGCTTGCTCACCGGTTTTTTGTTGACATTATGCAGTACGGCCGCAACGCTGGTGCCACCCTATTTGACCATGCCATTAATGGATAATGTGTTGATACCTTACCAAAATGGTCAGCCGATCGATACTGATTTAGTGACATTGTATCTTTCCGGTCTGTTAGGCGCTGCGATTCTTGCCTGGGTTCTGGGTTGGGCTCGAACATATATGCTAGCACTGGTTTCGGAACGTATTGGTGCAGATTTGCGCACGGCAACCTACGAACATCTTCTGAATCTTTCCCAGGAATATTTTGGGGGTAAACGGACTGGTGATTTAATGGCGCGTATTGGCGCTGAGACCGATCGTATTAATATTTTTATTTCATTACATTTACTTGATTTCGCCACCGATGTCATCATGATTGGTATGACCGCCGTGATTTTGATTTCAATCAACCCCTGGCTGGCGCTTGTGACTCTCTTGCCTTTGCCGATCATCGCATGGTTGATTCATCTGGTTCGTGACCGATTGCGCATTGGTTTTGAGAAAGTTGATCGTATCTGGGCGGAGGTAAACAATGTGCTTGCGGATACTATCCCGGGCATCCGGGTGGTTAAGGCATTTGCGCAAGAGAAGCGGGAGGCGGCACGTTTTCATGCCGCAAACCAGCGGAATTTGCAGATTAATGATCGCGTCAACAGGATCTGGTCATTATTTACACCCACAGTCACACTGCTGACTGAAATCGGTTTACTGGTTGTGTGGATATTCGGTATTTGGCAGATATCCGAAGATGAAATTACGGTCGGCGTGCTGACGGCCTTTCTTGCCTATATTGGCCGTTTCTACATTCGGCTCGATTCGATGAGCCGTATTGTTTCCATCACGCAAAAAGCAGCCGCTGGAACCAAACGTATTTTTGATATTCTCGATCATGTTTCCAGCGTTCCGGAATCAGCTCATCCAGTGCATTTATCGACAGTTCAGGGTCAGATTGAATTGCGCAATGTTGGTTTCCGGTATGGAACGCGCAGTATTACGCGCGACATCAATCTGGTCATCAAGCCAGGTGAAATGATTGGCCTGGTTGGCCACAGCGGTTCAGGGAAAAGCACCTTGGTGAATCTGATCTGCCGTTTCTACGATGTCACCGAAGGAATCATTCTGATCGACGGGCATGATATACGTTCGTTGCCGATTGCTGAGTATCGCAAGCATATTGGGCTGGTGCTGCAGGAGCCTTTTCTGTTTTATGGGACCATCGCCGAGAACATTGCCTACGGCAAGCCGGATGCAACACGGGCGGAGATTATATCAGCCGCTCGTGCTGCGCATGCGCATGAATTTATTCTGCGTCTGCCCCATGGTTATGATTCGCTGGCGGGTGAACGCGGACAGGCTCTATCGGGTGGTGAGCGCCAACGCATCTCGATTGCCCGTGCACTATTGATTGATCCACGCATTCTGATACTGGATGAAGCGACCTCTTCGGTGGATACGACCACTGAAAAAGACATTCAGAAAGCGTTGGACAATCTGGTACGCGGTCGTACAACGATCGCCATCGCACATCGCTTATCCACTTTGCGTGAGGCCAATCGGTTAATCGTTCTTGATCGAGGCAGGATCGTTGAGATGGGAAATCATGCCGAGTTGATGGCGCGCGAAGGCTATTACTATCGTCTGTATCAAGCGCAAGCACGCAATGTGGATACTGAGGACGAATCATTTGTTTCTGTTGTGGAACATTCTGTAGCAGGAGAACGTGAATGAGTGGGATGGTTGATTATCAGTTAAGCCGGAATACTTTTGGCCGATTGGTTTTTACTGAGCCATCGGGTTTGATGCAGGAAGGTGTGGTGCCGGTACGGTCATTTCCGATTACAGATCCGGATCAGGGCATTGCCCTGATTGATTCGCATGGTCATGAATTGGCATGGATAGATCAATTAGCTGATTTGCCGCAAGAGTATCGAGCACTGATTGAATCGGAGCTTGCCAATCGGGAATTTATACCAGAGATAAAGCGTTTGCTCAAGGTTTCGGGTTTTGTCACACCGAGTACCTGGCAAGTTGAAACGGATCGCGGTGATGCCACCTTTATTCTCAAAGGTGAGGAGGATATCCGCCGTTTAACAGTATCATCATTAATGATTACCGATAGTCATGGTACTCATCTTCTCATTCGCGATCGTCTGGCACTTGATCGTCATAGCCGTAAGTTGCTGGATCACTTCCTTTAATCTGCTTAAGAATTATTTTGGTTTTTTGTAAACCGATTGATTTGAGCAGCGTTAATACGCTTTCTTCTTCCTGATTCAAATTTATGTCGAATGGCTCAAATTTAGATTGCCATAGTGTCAAAGATGTAAGTTTATTGAAATTAAATCCTTGATTATAGATATTTTACTTGATAAAAAAGGGCGCTAATTTTTCTTATACATTTCCGTCGCTATGAAAAAACTCAATATTGCTTATACCTGTAATGTAAGAAAGCCGGGCATGGAAGACGAACGCTATGGTGAATTCGAAAGCCCGGCTACTATCGAAGCGGTGATAGCAGCGCTGGAACTCACTGGTGCGAATGTGGGATTGATTGATGTGGGTTCTGATATTTATCATCAACTCGAAAGGCGCAAGAATCATATCGATTTAGTCTTCAATAACGCAGAAGGTCTCGATGAAAAAGAATTGCGTGAGGCCATTGTTCCATTCTTTTGTGAACACTTGCACATTCCTTATACCGGCAGCAGTCCCAAAACCTTCATCAACAAGATGGATAAAGCAACGGCAAAAAGGATTGTCGCATATGACGGCGTACCGACTGCGCGATTCCAGCTTATGGTACCGGGAGGGCGGCTTGAGGATTTGTCTTTTCCCCTAATGGTCAAACCCTACAGTGAAGGAACCAGTATCGGTATCAACCAAAAAAGCAAAGTGCACGATTTGTTGGAACTTAATGATGCCGTAGAAACAATCTACATGCAGTTCAATCAACCGGCGCTCGTTGAAGAATTCTTGCCCGGCAATGAATATACAATTGGCATTATCGGAAGCTATGTGCTGCCGATCTTGGAGATCGACTTCGCAAAGATTCCAGGACAGCCGCTGGTGCGCGATCCACACGTAAAAGACATTGAGAATCCGTATATCTCACATCTTGCCTGGACTGAAAAGACGAAAAGCTTCGCGAAGCTCGCCATCAAAGCGCATGAAGCGCTTGAAGTACGCGACTATAACCGCATGGATTTTCGCGAACGGGATGGCCAACTCTATTTCCTTGAAGCCAACGTGATTCCTGGCGTTCATCCAACCGAAGCTGATCTCACCAACATGTGCCGTCACGCAAACATCGCACATGATGGCATGATTGCGCTGATCGTCAACGCTGCTGTGCAACGGCTCTCTTCGCTGTATCCAGCACAATTCACAGGAAAGACTGAATTACTTGAGGAATTGGCGAACCTTGCCATCAATAAGGCAACAAAAGCAGGCGCGATTACCTATCGTGACCGGACGTATACGCTGCTGGGAGAACAGGCAGGAGAGGACAAAACATTATGATTGTGCCCATCTCGAAAGAATTGTTTCCTGGTCTTGTAAAGATTGCGCTACAAGATATCGGTTCTATGTACCAATCGTCAATTCATGACGAGCTGGAAGACGTCACGCATGGTAAGAGTTTCGGCGTTTGTGCCATAGACAATGGAGATCCGGTCGGTTATGCGGTTGCCAGAAGAACGGTTGATACTTACCACCTGCTTACGCTTGCAGTTGACAAACAACATCGCAGCAAAGGATACGGTTCTCTTATGCTGGACAGCATTTTCGCCGAGATCGAACAGCAGGGAGGAAAAATCCTCAATGTCGTGACCGATGCCGATGCTAATGAAAGCTTAAGGTTTTATCTTCGAAATGGTTTTGCCCTGACCGGCATTGTGCAAGACGAATTTATCCCAGGAGTGGCCCAGGCGCATCTCACAAGACGGATGGGGTATAAACCATAGTCAGATACAGAAATCTCTTTATGTTACTTGCTATTGCATAACAATACATTCATAAGGCATACACAACCATGAGAATCAAAGCGACAAAGATGGATGGATGCGGTAATTCTTTTCTCGTAGTGGATGAAATGAAAACGCCTCTGGCTGGGTTTGATCGATCGCTCATTTCAAACGCGCTGGCGACGCAGCACGAGACCGATGGCATTCTCTACGTTGACCGGTTGCATGGAGTGCCCACGATGAAGATTTTTGATAGCGACGGCACTGAAGAGACCATGTGCGGCAACGGTCTGCGCTGTGCGACGCGCTACTTGCGCGACACTCACATTTCCAGCGATATGTTTTCAATCGTCACCGGCGACGGCAGGAAAGAGGTACGCGTGATCGATGACCTTACCGAAGTAAATTTGGGTGAAGCACGAGACTACCGGCAGATTACCCAGCAGCTCCATTTCGTCTTTACCGGTGTTCCGCATGTGGTGGTCATCGGTTCGGAACTTGATGTGGAGACCGCAAGGATATTTGGCAGATCCTTACGCGAAGAAAAATCTCTGTGTGAACTCGTCGGTTATCCGGAAGGTGTTAATGTCGATTTCATCTGGCGCAACCAGGGAGGTATCTCGGTGTGCACGTATGAAGTGGGTGTTGAAGACGTCACTCAAAGCTGCGGAACAGGAAGCGCAGCAAGCGCATACGTCGCAACCAAGGTCTTCGGGATGAAGCTGCCGCTCATCACGAATTCGCTCGGAGGAAGCCTGGAAATCACGGAGAGTAACGGGCACTTATCGATTCGCGGCCAGACCCGTTATCAAGGGAAGGTCATCGGATTTGTGAATGACATTTATCCAAAACCAACTATCCCTATTTATTACCGTCACCATCAACATTGCTGGTGATTAACAACTTACCCTCTGGTTTGCATTGATTATCAGAGAAAAAACAAGAGGCGAAAGCATGGTCAAGACCTTCATTGGAGAAAAATGGCTTAGGCGGATCATCGAAAGCAAGGAAACAGGCAAGTCAATCTGAACAAATCATAACCGTTTACAGGTCGCTAGGAGTCTGTCGGACTCCTGGATTCGGCGCACTGCTTTTTTTAAGGTGGCTATATGGAATTTTCAATTGTTACGTTTTTGTTAATCATGATAGCAATGGCAGTCGCAGATGTGTGCTGGACACTCTATTTCATCGATGTGGAAGAAAGAAAAGCACATGCCGCTGCATTCTGGTCAGCCATGATTATTCTGGTTACCGCATTTACGGTGACTAGTTATGTAGAGAACAAAATCTATATAGCTGCTGCTTTTATAGGTGCATATTTAGGTACGTTCGGAACAATCAAGTGGAAGCAGAAAATGGAAAGGAAGCAAAATTCTTGATAAGGAATATTCTAATTTGTAGTAGAAATTGCATGAATGATTCATTCAAATTTGCACTACACCTTATAGTCCTCTCCATTTAAACCGTTTTCAGCACTATTACACCACTACTTTGGCATATCTTGATGCCATTCAGGGAAGTGGACATTCATTCCGCGATAATATGCTGTCAAAAAAATGTTTTGTTTTTTGTAAACCAATTGGTTTGAGCAGCGTTAATACGCTTTCTTCTTCCTGATTCAAATTTATGTCGAATGGCTCAAATTTAGATTGCGCTGGTACAAAAGATATTAAGTTTCTTGAGATCAAGCACCTGAATGGTCCTAATATCTGGACTTATTATCCTGCCCTTGAAGCTACGGTTGATATCGGTCAACTTGAGGATTTTCCTTCTGATACGATCCCCGGTTTTTATGAGCGCCTGTCAGAATGGCTTCCGTCACTGATTGAACACCGTTGCAGTTATGAAGAACGGGGTGGTTTCTTACGTCGAGTAAAGGAAGGCACTTGGCCTTGTCATATTCTTGAACATGTTACATTGGAACTGCAGAATCTGGCCGGCATGCGTGGTGGTTTTGGCCGAGCACGTGAAACTTCGGTACGTGGTGTATACAAAGTGGCATTAAGTGCCTGGCACGCGGAAATTACGCAAGCAGCTTTATACTCGGCTCGAGAGCTGGTGCTGGCAGCCATGAATTTTCAGCAATCTCCCCGTCCATCTTACGATGTGGATGGCGCTATCAGCCATCTTCGTGACTTGGTGGATTCGCTCTGGCTTGGACCTTCTACCGCATGCATCGTGGATGCTGCTGTAGCTCGCAATATTCCGGCCACCCGGCTTCTTGCCAAGGGGAACCTTGTGCAACTGGGATATGGCGCTCGTTGCCGCCATATCTGGACAGCAGAAACAGATCGTACTCCCGCTATCGCAGAAAGTATTTCCCGTGATAAGGATTTGACGAAGTCTTTGTTGCAGTCTTGCGGTGTTCCTGTTCCAGAAGGACGTATCGTTGAGAGTGCCGAGGATGCCTGGGAGGCCGCTAATGATATCGGCATGCCGGTTGTCATAAAGCCTTGTGACGGGAACCATGGACGGGGAGTTTTTATTGAATTAACCCGCCGGGAAGAAATTCAATCGGCGTACCACATTGCGCTCAGAGAAGGTACGGACGTATTAGTTGAACGGTATATTACGGGTACCGAGCATCGCCTGTTGATTGTGGGCGGAAAGCTTATCGCTGCGACACGCGGTGATTCGGTATCCATCATTGGGGACGGTATTTCAACCGTTACTGAATTAATTGAATCCCAGATCAATTCTGATCCACGGCGCGGGACGACAGAAGACCATCCGCTGAATCTGATTCGCCTGGATAGCGCGGCACAAATGGAAATTGTCCATCAGGGCTATCATAGTGATTCGATTGTTCCTGCGGGCACCAAGGTTCTGATCCAGCGTAACGGTAATCATGCATTCGATGTTACGGATGAAGTTCACCCCAGCACGGCATCCATCGCATCACTGGCTGCCCGCATCATCGGTCTGGATATTGCGGGCATTGATCTGGTGGTCAACGATATCTCTCGCCCTCTGAGTGAACAAGGCGGCGCCATTGTTGAAGTGAACGCCGGCCCAAGCCTGTTAATGCACATCAAGCCAGCGGTTGGCACCCCGCGGCCCGTTGGAAAAGCGATTGTCGACCATCTGTTTCCAGACCAGGATAGCGGGCGTATTCCTATTGTGGGAATTACCGGCAGTTATGGCAAGACGACGGTCGCGTACATTGTTGCCAGATTATTGATGCTTTCGGGTAGGCAGACGGGTTTGGCCTGTAGTGATGGGCTTTATCTGGATTATAGGCAGATTGATAAGAACAACAGTGCCAATTGGTCTGCGGCTAATCGTGCTCTGATGAATCCAACCGTTGAAGCGGTTGTGTTTGAGAATGGTTTTGATGCCATTCTGAATGAAGGATTAGCTTACGATAGTTGTCAGGTTGGTGTGATCACTAATGTTGATCCTGTCCGTCATTTTGGCCGCAATGGAATTGAAACGCTTAAGCAGGTTTTTACTGTGCTTCGTACTCAGGTCGATGTAGTGACACCGACAGCGGCGGCAATTGATGATGTGGAAAAGCATGTCAAACTGCCAATGGGTGCTGCAGTACTGAATGCCAGGGAAGAGATGTTAGTTGAGATCTCCGGATTGTGCCATGGTGAGGTTATTTTCTTCAGCAGTGAGCCAGATTTGCCTGTGATGGTTCGGCATCGTACCAATGGAACTGGCCCCGCACAAGGTAAGCGCGCTGTAATAGTACGTAATGACTGGATCACGCTCGTGACCGGTTCTGATGAATGGCCGTTGATTAAACTGATGGAAATGCCTTCAACGCATGGCGGACATAGCACTCAGGAGATCGAAAATGTTTTGGCTGCCATTGGAGTTGCATGGGCACTCGGTATTGAATCTGATCTCATGCGTATCGGAATCGAAACATTCGGATTCAGTCAGGATAAATATAAACCCGGAAATCAGAATCTTCCTGCCGGATTACAAACTCAAGGAATCAAGTGATGAAAGTTTTGCGTATGCGAGCATTGCGTGGACCCAATTTATGGAGTCAGCATACCTCTATTGAAGCTACTGTTTTTTGCAGTGGTTCTGAAAATGATATCGGCGCCATAACGGGGTTTGAAGCGCGATTGCGTGAGCGCTTTCCGGAGATTTCTTTACTCCAGCCTGCCGGGCATCATGAAGCCGTCACAATAGCGCATGTGCTTGAATTCGCCACACTTGGCTTGCAAGTACAGGCAGGTTGCCCGATTACCTTTAGTCATACCGTTAGGACGCCAGAAACAGATACCTATCGCGTCATTGTTGGCTACAGTGAAGAGAAAGTTGGCAGGCTCGCTTTTGAGTTAGCCCAAGCTTTATGCGTTGCAGCGATTGAAGATACTGTTTTTGATTTGAATGATGCTTTGTATCGTTTACGTGAGTTCAATGAAGGTATACGCCTCGGGCCGAGTACAGGGGCTATTGTTCAGGCTGCTGTGGCACGTGGTATTCCTTTCCGTCGTTTAACGGAAGGCAGTTTGGTGCAGTTTGGCTGGGGTAGCAAACAGCGTCGCATTCAAGCTTCTGAAAGCGATTTGACCAGTGCTGTTGCAGAATCTATTGTGCAGGACAAAGAATTGACCAAAACCTTGTTGCATGCGGCTGGTATCCCTGTTCCGCTAGGCCGGAAGGTAAGGAGCGTGGAGGATGCCTGGAGGGCAGCTTGTGAAATAGGCATTCCGGTAGTGATAAAGCCGCAGGATAGTAATCAAGGTAAAGGCGTCACAGTCAATCTCATTGATGCTGAACAAGTGAAAGCTGCTTATATGATCGCATCTGAAATCAGTCATAATGTTCTGGTTGAACGTTATATTCCCGGGCATGATTACCGTATGCTGGTCGTCGGTAATAAGCTGGTAGCCGCTGCGCGTCGTGATCCTCCGCAAGTTATTGGTGACGGGATGCAAAGCATCTCTCAACTGGTGGAGCAAATCAATCGCGACCCGATGCGTGGTGAAGGCCATGTCACTTCGTTGACGAAAATTCATCTGGATGAAATTTCATTGACTCATCTGGCGGCGCAGGAATTAACGGCTGATTCGATCCCAGTCAAAGGGATGCGTGTTGTTTTGCGTAACAATGCCAATTTATCAACGGGTGGTACAGCGACTGATGTGACCGACGATGTTCACCCTGAACTGGCGGCGCGTGTGGTTGCTGCTGCACAAGTGGTAGGCCTGGATATCTGCGGGGTTGATGTTGTTTGCGATAATGTGATGAATTCATTGGAAGAGCAAGGAGGCGGCGTCATTGAAATTAATGCTGCACCGGGCTTGCGTATGCATTTGCAACCTTCTTTCGGCAAATCACGTGCAGTCGGTGAAGCCATCATCGATAATATGTTTCCTCAGGGCGACGATGCGCGTATTCCAGTGATTGCCGTGACGGGTACTAACGGTAAGACGACGACGGCTCGTTTGATTGCTAATGTTTTAGCGAAAGATAACAAGTGCGTGGGTGTTGCCTGTACGGATGGCGTTTATATTGACGGGCAGTGTATTGATACTGGAGATTGTAGTGGTCCGAAAAGTGCGAGGAATGTGCTCTTTCATCCTGATGTCGATGCAGCGGTCTTGGAAACCGCACGTGGTGGGTTGTTACGCGAAGGCCTGGGCTTTGATCGCTGCCATGTTGCCGTTGTAACTAATATCGGTATGGGCGATCATTTGGGTATGGCTTATGTCAATACTGCGGAAGAATTGGCTGTTGTTAAACGGGTCGTTGTGCAGAATGTGGCGCCAGGTACTGGTTCTGCAGTACTCAATGCGGCTGATCCGCTTGTTGCCAGTATGGCGGATCATTGCTCCGGTTCAGTTATTTTCTTTGCACGCGATAGCCATCATCCGGTGCTGGCAATGCACCGTGCACAGCATAAACGTGTAATCTATGTGGAAGATGGCTGTATTGTTGCTTTGGGTGAAGAGGGTGAATATCGGATACCGTTGAATGACATTCCACTGACAAAGAATGGCAGTATCAGTTTTCAAATAGAAAATGTGATGGCTGCTGTTGGTGCCGGTTGGGCGCTGAATCTGGATTGGGCCGTTATTCATGCCGGTTTGGCAGGTTTTGTGAGCAATGCACAAACAGCACCGGGGCGCTTTAATCTTTTCAATTACCGCAATGCTACCTTGATCGCGGATTATGGACATAACCCGGATGCGATACAGGCGCTTGTCAGCGCTATTGATAATATCCCAGCAAAAAAACGTTCGGTAGTGATTAGTGCGGCAGGTGACCGGCGTGATGAAGATATCCGCCAACAGACCAGAATTCTGGGCGATGCATTTGATGAGGTCGTGCTTTATCAGGATCAGTGTCAGCGGGGCCGTGCGGATGGAGAGGTGATCACTTTATTGCGGGAAGGCTTGGGTAATGCCAAACGGACCCAGAAAATAAGTGAGATTGTTGGAGAAGCTATAGCTATTGATGCCGCGCTATCCAACTTGCAGGATGGCGAATTGTGCCTTATTTTAGTCGATCAAGTTGAGAAGTCGCTGGGACAAATCAATAATCGTATTGCACTAGGTTAATAGGTTACAAAGAAAGCCATTTTTGCTGAACCGCTTAGCGCTTAACTATAAATTGCAGAAGGTGAGTTCAAACGGGACATCACCTTCGTAAACTTTATTTTTTTGCCCTGATTGAGAAGGGATAAAGCGAATATTCAGCGCATATTTGTTAGCACTGATTTCGGGTACACAAGGGAGACTATCGCTCAAGTTAAGTCTTAACATATGGGCTATATATTCTGATCCCGTTTGCTGGAAAACGCCTTGATTTGCGACAACCTGCAAGGTCTTGCCACTTTTTCTTAATAAGTGAAGTACGATTCCAAATGCATTACGTACAGGTTGGAATGGTATTAGCCATTTATTGAAATCGCTATGTTTCTGGGCAGGATCCAAATTCAGCCAATAATGATATGATGGCAAATCAAAAACGCAGCAACCGCCGGGTATCCCAATTCGCTGTTTGATCGCCATTAACCATTCGTTATCACGCAAATGCTCACCAACTTTTCCAGGCAAATCCAACATTTCCCGGAAAGTGGTCTTAATGTCATTGAGGATATTATCCAGTGCTGTTTCAGAGACATTCGGATTCCTGCGTAACATCTCAAGTATCTGTTTTTGCCGTTCAAGCTCTTGTAATAAATCTGATTTAAGATCTGCGCGACTGGTGATTTCAAGCACCTCAAATAACGCAATGAGCGCAGCATGATGCTCAGCAGCGGTGTCTTTGGTTGAAAAAAAATCAATTTTATTAAATAAGTCTTCTAGTCGTAGTAGGGTGCGGATACGCTCATTAAGTGGGTGTTCGTAGCAAATCACAATAAGTATGCATCCACAAAAAAAGTTAGAGGATCGGAATCTTGCCTTAAGCAAGATTATTTCACAAATAAAAATTCAATTTCTAAAATAATTCATTAGCCGGCAAATCCTAAGTATCCGGGTGGTTCCTTGAAAGAGTCAGATACTTGTGGTGTAACTGAATTACCTGTGTTTTCAAATAATCAATATCTTGATTGTTGATGATAAGGTCATCCGCTTTTTGTAAGCGGGCTTTTCGTGAGATTTGCGCCGCCATGATAGTTCTTACCGTTTGCTCAGATAGTTGACTGCGTGCCATGGTGCGTGAAATTTGCTGCTGTTCATCGCAATCGATAACCAGAACACGCTGAATGATATTATCGTAATCATTTGTTTCAAATAGTAAGGGGACAACAATGATGATGTAAGGGGTTTGAGCCTGTTTAGCCAGAAGAACGGTTTCTTTAAGAATAAGGGGATGAAGAATTTTTTCAAGCTTGAGTCGTGAATCACTGTCTGAAAAGATCAGATTGCGCATCTTATTTCTGTCTAAAGCACTATCTGCAGCAATAAAAGTATCTCCGAATGTACTTTGTATCGTGCTAATGGCCAGACCGTGCGGTTGGGTTAGTTTCCGGGCAATGTCATCAGTATCAATAACAGTAATGCCTAAATCAGAGAAGAACTTGCTGACACTTGATTTCCCGCAACCAATTCCTCCGGTTAGGCCAACGATCAAAGTCATGAATTAAAATAATCCAGAATAAGCACGATTGAGTTTTTCACCCCAAAATAAAGCAATAAGCGCTCCGCCCACCAGATAGGGGCCAAATGGAATGGGTATGTTCTTTTTCAGTTTGGCAGCAATGATTAATCCGACACCGGCGATAGCCCCAACCAGTGATGAGAAAAGAATGACTATCGGAAGCATACTCCATCCTAACCAAGCGCCGATGGCCGCCAATAATTTAAAATCACCATACCCCATGCCTTCTTTACCAGTAATCAGTTTAAAACACCAGTAAATTGACCATAAGGAAAGATAACCGGCCATGACACCAATAATCGCTGAATGGAGATCAGTAAAGCCGTCATTCATGTTGACCAGCACACCCAACCACAATAACGGCAATGTAATATCATCAGGTAATAGCTGTGTATTTAGATCAATGACTGCCAAAGCGATTAATGACCATACAAAAATTAATACGGCGATGGTTATCAGGCTATAACCAAAATGCCAGGCAACAAAACCACTCATAAGAGCTGTTACGGCCTCCACGATAGGATAGCGTGGAGAAATGCGCGCTTGACACTGAGAGCAGCGCCCTCGTAAAGCAAGATAGCTGATAATCGGGATATTCTCCAGTGCCGTAATTTTATGTCCGCAATGTGGACATGCCGAACGAGGAGTAATGAGGTTAAATGTTGGCAATGTTTCAATCGCTTTGCCATGTAACTCAGCGCATTGTTGTAGCCAGTTTCTTTTCATCATTTCAGGCAGGCGATAGATCACCACGTTCAGGAAACTACCGACCATTAAACCGATAATTGTGATAAATGAAATAAAGAAAGAGGGGGTATCTTGCAGTATAGCTATGAATGACATAATTATTTTTGGGGAGGAGGTTGGAGGCTAACCAACGACCATGCCCATTTTAAAGATGGGTAAATACATCGCAATGACCATGCCGCCAATTAGCGTTCCCAGTACGACCATGATGATGGGTTCCATCAAACTTGAAAGTGCAGCGACGGCATCATCCACTTCCGCTTCATAGAAGTCGGCAACTTTGCCTAGCATGGAGTCAAGTGAACCGGATTCTTCGCCAATGGCGACCATTTGAACCACCATACTGGGAAATACATTGGCATTAGCCATGGAAGACGTCAGGCTATTGCCGGTACTGACTTCGATTTGAATATTCTTGGTCGCCTCATAATAGATGTAATTTCCTGCAGCACCCGCGACAGAGTCCAATGACTCTACCAGAGGAACGCCTGCAGCAAACATAGTTGAAAGTGTGCGTGACCAGCGTGCAATCGTGGCTTTGCGGATTACTTCCCCGAAGATGGGTAACTTAAGTACCAGCCGATCCATAACGCGTTGCATTGGAATAGAGCGTTTCCAGGTGTAGAGGAAAGCATAAATTCCACCACCTAGAATACTTAGAATAGCCCACCAATAGGCGACAAAGAAATCTGAGATAGTCATTACCAGAAGTGTCGGAGCGGGTAGTTCGGCACCAAAACCTTCAAACAGATCTTTAAAGGCCGGGATTACAAATATCATAATTATCGCGGTAATGATAAAAGCAACGACAATAATTGAAATCGGGTAAAAAAGGGCGGATTTGATTTTTCCTTTAATGGCCTGAATCTTTTCTTTGTAAGTTGCCAAACGGTCTAATAGGCTATCCAGAATGCCGGCGGCCTCACCTGCTCCAACCAGATTACAAAATAGGGCATCAAAGTAAAGCGGATATTTGCGAAATGCATCTGCCAAGTTACTGCCAGTTTCCACGTCGGCTTTAATATCCATTAGCAGCTTACCTACGGCACGATTGCTGTGACCTTTTCCCACGATGTCAAAGGCTTGTAACAGCGGTACACCGGATTTCATCATGGTGGCCAGCTGGCGTGTAAATAACGTTATATCTTTGTCGGTAATGCTGCCGCTGGATTGAATTTTCTTTATTTTTGTGACCTTGATGCCCTGGCGGCGTAACGTAGAAGTAACAACGACGGTTCCAGCTGCGCGCATTTCACCTTTTACCTGCTTGCCGGTTTTATCCTTTCCTTCCCATGAATAATTAATTTCTTTTAATTTTCTTTCTGTGTGTGCTGTCACAGTTGACATAAATTAACTCCTTAGAAACTGGGGATATTCATGAAAAATCTTATGCATTATAAAAGCATTGCAGAAGTTGAAACTTTGTTGCGGTAATTGATAACATGGCTTGAGAAAATTATTTTGAGATCGTGTGGGGTTAACGGCATGGTTAAGTAAATTACTTAGAATTAAATTTGGAGAAATGAGATTAATGTAGCGTTGAGTTTCAGATTTTATTGATTGCCGGTTTGTGCGGCTTTTATGCCTTCCAAAACGGTTGGATACGATAAGCTGACATGTAATTCCTTTTTCATTCGTAAATTTTCAAGCCGCCTGGATTCTTTCATGAAAGAAAACATACCGGATGAGATGCATTCTTTGGCCTGGTTACGGGTAATGCGAGGAGGGCGGGGTAAGCCAAAGTGATTTGCGACCAAATCAAAATACTCTCCCATTTTTAGATGGGAGTTATCGCAGGCATGGTAGATTCTGCCGGGTTTTGCATAATGCAATGCTGCATAAATTGCGCGGGCGAGATCATCGGCATGAATATGATTGGTATAGCTGTCTTCGGTATCGAGTAATGTAGGGTGGCCTTCACGCAGACGTGTTAAGGGCAGTCTGTTTGCTGCATAAATTCCGGGTACGCGTAAAATGGAAACAGAAATATGATTGCGCTTTCCCCAGTGACGTATCTGTTGTTCAGCATTGATGCGCCGTATTGCCCGATCATTTTCGGGATGAACAGGATGTGCTTCATCAATTAGCGCCCCATGACAGTTACCATAAACCCCGCTGGTACTGATATAGATAAGCCGTTGTGGTAAAATTGCAGCATGTTTCTTCATTCGTTTGGTTAATGCAGACAGCAGGTGAGTGGTTCTGTGGTCGCGTAATCCGTGGTTGGGTGGAGGAGCCAGATGTAGCACAAGTTGTGCGATTCCAGCGAGTTTCTCAAGACTTCTGGGGTGATCCAGGTTTCCGTAAATTGGGATAATGCCCTGTGATCGTAAATAGGCAGAGCTGTCTAAATTACGAGTTAAACCGAGAATCCGGTAATGTGTTTGTAATAGTGGCACTGTCCGTAAGGCAATATCACCGCAGCCAACAATTAACAGAGTTTTTTTCATATAAGTTACTTGTTTTTAATCATTAAATTTTTAACTTACCTGCTACTCAATGTCGCATCAAATCATTATTCAGCCCAGTGGGCATATTCTGAAAGTGGAGTCCGGCGAAACTATTCTTGAAGCGGCCTTACGCGAAGGATTTTCCCTGCCTTACGGTTGCCGTAATGGTTCCTGCGGTATATGCAAAGGTAAAATCATACAGGGAACGGTAGATTATGGGCGACATAATGCAGAAACCTTGACTGAAGAAGAGAAACGGGCAGGTAATGCATTATTTTGCTGTGCTTTGCCGTTATCCGATCTTGTGATTGAATGTCATGAAATCGGGGCTACTAAGGATATTGAAATTAAAACCTTGCCGTGTCGAGTACATAAACTTGAGCTGGTGGCGCCGGATGTGATGATTATTTCTTTGAAGCTTCCTGCCAATCAGCGATTGCAATTTCTTCCAGGCCAATATATTGATATTCTGCTCAAGGATGGGAAGCGCCGGAGTTTTTCTTTGGCGAATGCACCTCATGATGATGAGTTCCTGCAATTGCATGCACGCAATTATCCGGGAGGAGTATTTACTGAGCATGTATTTACACACATGAAGGTTAAGGACATTCTTCGTTTTCAAGGACCTTTGGGTTCGTTTTTTTTACGTGATGCCCCCGAGAGTACTTCGGTTATCTTTCTGGCGAGCGGTACTGGGTTTGCACCTATCAAAAGTATTCTTGAGCATATTTTCCATCAGGAAAGCAGCCGGAACGTCAAAGGGAAAATGACGCTTTACTGGGGTGCTCGCACCAAGGCCGACTTATATCTGGCCGATTTGGCAGATAACTGGCAGCAACAACATGATAATTTTACTTTTGTACCCGTGCTGTCTGAGCCATTATCAACTGACAACTGGGAAGGGAGAACAGGTCTGGTGCATCAAGCTGTGATGCAAGATTTCCATGATCTGGAGACACATCAGGTCTATGCTTGCGGTACTCCCGTCATGGTAAAAGCTGCCTATCATGACTTTACCCGTCAATGCAATTTACCGAAAGATGCTTTTTTCTCTGATGTATTTACACCTTCAACCAGTAATCCCTAAGTTATGAGAATATTAGTCATTTAACCCAATTGCTTGAGTGTTAATTCAAGCCCTTTATTATAATGATTCATGGCTAATTCATGCTTACCCAGTTTTTCGTTTAACTGGGCTAATGCAAAATGAGCTTTGTGTCCAAGTTCAACAGATAAGCTGGCTTCCAAATAGTTTTGCGCTTTACCCCAAAGTTCACAATGTGTACATAGTTTACCCAATGTCAGTAATAATTGAGCGTTATTGGGTTGTGATTTAAGCCAAACTTCAGCGCATTCAATTTGCCGGTTTACGTGATAATCCAGGCACTCAGCATAGAGTTCAATTAATTCTGCATCCCATGTTCTGGGAACATTTTGTTCAATGATTTGATGTGCCATGGTGCAGTTACCCAGTGTTATATATGCACGGGTAGCTGCAACGGCCAGTTTGCTGTTCATTTTTTCCAGCGGCGGCATATGCTGCCAATACTGATTCAATGATTGTGGATCGGAAGCTTTGTTTTTGATATTTTCCATTTGCGCGTTGTATTTTAATTGCTTGATCAACGTCTGATTGGTTGAGTCACGTTTTGCAAGCACATCAGCTAATTCCAGGACGGCATCCCAATTTCCGGCTTGTTGTTGGGCCTCCAGCTCCAGTTGCAGAGCGGCAGAGGATTGTAAGCCACCTTCTGGGTACAATGATTGTAAGGTTTTGAGCGCTTCTTTGTAACAGCCCTCATTCAGTAGGAATTCAGTTTTAGTAATCAGACATAACGATTTCTCATCAGGTGCTTTATGAGCTGCGGTGTCCAGATACTGATCACGAGCTGTGGTTTCATCCAGCTTATGGGCTGAGCGGGCTGCAATGACGGCGCTAATTGCCGCTGCTAAAGATGAATCAGCTAATTTTAATGCGATAGCAGCATTTCTTCTGGCTTTAACATAGTCACCTTCAAAGTAGGCTTTAAGTCCGGATAACAGCATTTCGTCTGTTTTTTTATGGCGATGTCGCTGATTGAATCCAAGTATTCCTAAAATAAAGCGAACCAGAATGTAGAAAACAAAAAATGCGGCTATCAGCCCAATTATGAAATAATCAAGTGACAGTTCCAATTGATAGGGCGGCATCGCCAGTGAAACGTGGCCTGTATTATATTTAGCAGCAAGTGCTACAGCTACAGCGGCAGCAAACAGCGCCAATAGCCAGAGTATTAATCTCATATATTCTCCTCATTGCGGTAGAGCTGATAATCGTTAATGTTGAACCACAGATTGCAAATGACATTGATGCCAATAATGGCAAATAGAAGCGATGTGATGGGATGCCTTGACTTGGTTTTGTTTTGAGTGCTTTCTTCCATATTCTTTCTTTAAGTTGTGCTATTTCTGATGATCTTAAAGTATGTTTGCAGGCTTTCTAGCAAACCTTCATCCCCAACAAAGGATGCTTTCACAGTTTTTTTCAGCCCTAGCCCTTTGGCTGTTTGAGCAATACGCTCATGAGCTGTAAAAACCGGAGTCGATTTTAGCAATTGTTGGCCAAGCTCACCTATTATGTCAAATAAATTATGTAATCCTTCGCTACTTGTGATGATCACGGCATGTATCTTGCCTTGTGACCAAGCGGTTAACAATGGTGCTGTATCAATATTTGGTTTCCCACGCTGATAGCATTCTGCGTATTCCAGGATTGCGCCGCGTTGAGTGAGTATGTCGCCCAGTAACTGCCTGCCGCCATTGCCACGGAAAATAACAATACGCTTACCGGCTATGTTTTGTAGTTCTTCCTGCTTGAGTAATGCTTCGCTATCAAATTGTCCGGTTGGAATTAACACTTCGCTGACACCGTAATGCTTTAATGTATCTGCAGTACCTTTTCCGACGGCGGCCATTTTTAAATGAGGAGGTAATGAGCGCAGCTTGCTTATCAAATCCATAGCCTTATTGACCGCATTGGGGCTGACAAATATTGCCCAATCAAATTCATGCAAGCGATTAATTAAATCTATCAAAGGGGTCAAATCCTTCACATCGGTTATTTCCAATACCGGAAACAGGACTGGATTGCCGCCGATAGCGCGAATACCCTCTGCAAGAAAAGCAGATTGATGTGCTGGACGAGTAACCAGAACATTAATTCCCATTAATGGTTTGCTTGTTGGAGGCAATGCTATTTCCAGCCGTCAGCAGGGGCCAGGTTTGCCAAGATCTCATCAGCGCCTTGCGTGATTAGCTTCCGGGCTAATTGTTGTCCCATGGCGATACCAGTTTCTGGTTGGCCATTTAATGCATCGCTGACGATGCGTTTGCCGTCAGGCTGGGCGACGAATCCACGCAACTGAAGTGTGCCATTGATAATTTCAGCAAATGCTCCCAGCGGTACCTGGCAACTTCCTCCCAATACGCGACTCAAGGCACGCTCTGCTTCGACGCAATAGGCGGTTTCCTGATGATGCAGGGGTTGCAAAAGCTCAACTAAATCCTCACGATCAGATCGACACTCAATTCCCAGAGCGCCTTGTCCTACCGCAGGCAAGCTTTGTTCAGGATTCAATAGTGCCGTGATGCGATGGGATAACTCAAGCCGTTTTAAACCAGCTGCGGCTAAAATGATCGCGGCATATTGCCCTTCGTCGAGTTTACGCAGTCGAGTCTGGACATTGCCGCGTAGCGGCTGTACCTGGAGATGCGGGAATTGTGCGCGCAATTGGCTTTCACGCCGCAAGCTTGATGTGCCAACGATGCTGCCTTCGGGCAATGCTTCCAGGCTGGCATATTGGTTGGAAACAAAAGCATCGCGAGGGTCTTCCCGTTCAGTAATGGCCGCAAGTTTGAATCCTTCGGGTACATTCATGGGCATATCTTTCATTGAATGCACAGCAATATCGGCGCGCCCATCTTCCAGGGCCTGCTCCAATTCCTTAATGAACAAGCCCTTTCCACCGATTTTAGATAGGGATTGATCAAGAATCTGGTCGCCGCGTGTTGTCATGCCGAGTATGCTGATTTCAGTTTGCGGGTATAATTCGCATAAACATTTCTGAATAAACTTGGCTTGCCACATGGCAAGTAAGCTTTCTCGTGATGC
>CAKKRO010000031.1:0-33636 GCA_919902625.1 Nitrosomonadaceae bacterium | reverse complement strand
AACATTTCTGAATAAACTTGGCTTGCCACATGGCAAGTAAGCTTTCTCGTGATGCGATGATGATTTTCTGGGGAGTTAAAAGTGAATTGGGCATTAATATAAAATGAAAAAATTACAAAAAGTTCTTAATAGTGATCATTCTAGCATGGTCGATGCTGACTTGGCTTGTGGCAAGTACGTGCTGTATTCATTTTTTATCATGGGCGTTTAATGCAATGAGTACTGATGACTCAGGAAACAATAATTCCAAGAATAAATGGGTGAATGACAAAGATCTGCCATTGCGTGAAGATATCCGCCTTTTAGGGCGTATGTTGGGTGACACGCTACGTGAGCAAGAAGGTGAGATTGCTTTTGAACTGGTCGAAAATATACGTCAGACCGCGATTCGTTTTCATCGGGATCAAGATCCAGAGGCTCGGCATGAGCTTGATGCGATACTCAACCAGTTGAGTGACAAGGATTCATTGCCTGTCGTCCGTGCATTTAGTTATTTTTCACTACTTTCTAATATCGCCGAAGATGTGCATCATAATCGGCGGCGGCGTGCACATCTTTGCGCGGGATCTCCGCCCCAGGCAGGCAGTGTGACGTTAGCTTTAGAGCGAGTGCTGGAAAGCAGGAAAGATGTTAAAGTCTTGGCGGACTTTTTTAGTAAAGCAGTGATATCGCCTGTTCTGACAGCGCATCCGACTGAAGTCCAAAGAAGAAGCATATTGGATTGCCAATTAACGATTGAACGTTTGTTGAAAGAACGTGCCCGTACCCAGCTGACACCGAATGAATTACGCCATAATGAAGAAGGCATGCGCGCTACTATTCAGATATTGTGGCAGACTCGTATGTTACGTCCAACCCGTTTGTCTGTGTATGATGAGATTGAAAACGGTTTGGCTTATTACAGCTATACGTTTCTGACCGAGATACCCTATGTCTATGCAAAAATAGAAGATCTGCTCGAACGCCGCCTGGGTAAAGATGCTCCCTATGTTACATCCTTCTTGCGTATTGGCAGTTGGATTGGTGGCGATCGTGATGGCAATCCTTTTGTTACCCATGAAGTAATGTTGCGTGCAGTAGAACGCCAATCATCGGTAGCGTTAGATTTTTATATCGATGAAGTGACCAAAATTGGCCGCTCAATGAGTCTTACTGAAAGACTGGTGAAAATCAGTGATGAGGTAAAAGAATTGGCAGCCGCCTCACCGGATATTCCTAACCGGTCTGACGAGCCATATCGGCGCATTTTTCTCAGTATCGGCGCGCGCCTTATCGCAACGGCTCAACAATTGGGTCATGTTCATGTATCTGCGCGACATGATCCGCTGGGAACCCATAAGCCGTATGGGAATAGTGCTGAATTTGTACATGATCTTGATATTATTATCCATTCGTTAAGGCAACATAAGTCACATTGGGTGGCGTGTGGAGCTTTACGCAATCTGCGCCGTGCAGTGGATGTCTTTGGCTTTCACTTGGCGCCTCTGGATATGCGCCAGCATAGTAAGGTACATGAACAGGTAGTGGCGGAGTTATTTGAACTGAGTACGCATTGTAAAGATTATCGGCAACTGAGTGAAGAAGAACGCATCAAGTGGTTGTTGTCAGAAATAAGTAATCCACGTCCGTTATTTTCATCCTTTCAGATGTGTTCTGAAGCAGCACAAGCAGAGTTGCGCATTTTGCAGTGTGCGGCAGAGATTCAGCGGCATTTTGGGCAAGCGGCGATGCCCAATTACATCATTTCCATGACAACCGGTGTGATCAATATATTGGAAGTTGCATTGCTGTTGCAGGAAGTGGGCTTGTTACAAGCGGGAGAAAATCCTCAACTGGATCTGAACATCATTCCATTATTTGAAACGATTGCAGATTTGCGCGGTTGCGGTGCCATCATGGATCAGTTATTTTCACTGCCGTATTATAGCAAGTTGCTAAAATCACGAGGAAACGCGCAAGAAGTCATGCTGGGCTATTCGGATAGCAACAAGGATGGTGGTTTTATCACTTCCAATTGGGAAATTTATAAAGCTGAAATCGACCTTACCAAAGTTTTTGCCAAGCACAAAGTTGAATTGCGTTTATTTCATGGCCGTGGCGGGACAGTGGGACGAGGGGGTGGACCCAGCTATCAGAGTATCCTGGCCCAGCCGGCAGGTAGTGTTAATGGCCAGATACGTGTGACTGAACAAGGTGAAGTCATCAGCAGCAAATACGCTGAACCTGAAATAGGGCGGCGGAACCTTGAAACGCTTGTGGCAGCTACTATGGAGGCAACGTTACTGAGTCATGATTCTGTTGGGGGGAATGCTGATCGTTTTTATCAGGCGATGGAAACGCTCGCATCCGTTTCTTTTGAGGCTTACCGTAATTTGGTATACGAAACGCCAGGATTTAAACAGTTCTTTCAGGAATCTACACCCATTCGGGAAATAGCAGGGTTGCACATTGGCAGTCGGCCTCCGTCGCGTAGTAATTCTGACGCAATTGAAGATTTACGCGCAATCCCCTGGGTATTTAGCTGGAGTTTGAATCGTATGATGTTACCTGCCTGGTATGGTTTTGGTCATGCGGTGGAGGCTTTCGTGAATCAGCAGAGCCAGACTGGGCACGGACTGGAATTATTACAGGAAATGTATACGAAATGGCCCTTTATGCAGACACTATTATCCAACATGGATATGGTGCTGGCAAAGACGGATATGGGCATTGCTTCGCGCTACGCAGAATTAGTCCATGATGTTGAGTTACGTAAGCAAGTTTTCGGGCGTATTAAAGAAGAATGGGAGCGAAGTAAAAAATGGCTGTTTGCCGTGACTGGCCATACCGACCTATTGCAAGACAATCCCACATTGGCGCGGAGTATTCGGAACAGAATCCCTTACATTGATCCGCTGAATCATTTACAAGTGGAATTGTTACGCCGTTACCGATCCGGTGAGGACAGTGAAGAAGTTAAACGGTCTATTCATCTGACCATTAATGGCGTGACAGCCGGGTTGCGCAATAGTGGTTAGCGGGTTGCTAAAAAACTATCTGCCTTGCGGCTGCCCGATATGTTTTTCAACGGCCCCTGCTAGGCGGTATGGCGTGAAAATAACGAATATGCCTAATCTTGACGAACTGTAGGAGGTTCTGGTGCAAATAAAACGATGCATACTCATCTTGCTGATTGGTTTTTATTCTCAATGGGTATTGGCTTCGCTACCCATCCAGTATTGGCAGACATCTTCGGGTGCGCGTGTTTATTTTGTTGAAAATCACGATTTGCCCATGTTGGATGTCAGTGTGGAGTTTGGTGCGGGTAGTGGCATGGATACCTCTGATAAGTCGGGCAATGCCAATCTGGTACGGCATTTGCTCAGCCTGGGCGCGGGTGGTTTATCTGAAGATCAAATTGCGATGGCGCTGGCTGATGTCGGGGCGCAACTGAACAGTCATTTTGACCGGGATCGTGCGGGTATCGCTTTGCGTACTTTAAGTAGCGAGCGAGAGCGCAAGCAGGCATTGGATATATTGGCGCGTATTATTCAACGCCCGGAATTCCCGCAGGACGTATTGGCGCGTGAGAAGGCAAGAATAATCTCAAGTATTAAAGAATCGAGCATCAAGCCTGATTATATCGCTGAACGTGAATTGATGAAAATGCTCTACGGCAGTCATCCTTACGGATTAAGCGGTCTAGGCGAGATGGATATACTGGATACGTTACAGCGGGAAGACCTGCTTGCTTTTTATCGGTCTTACTATGTTGCCGGGAATGCGGTTATAGCAATCATTGGAGATGTCAGCCGGTTTGAAGCAGCAGCTATTGCAGAATTACTGACCGGGAATTTATCTTTTGACCAGCAAAAAACCGAGATGCCGGCAGTACAGATTCCTATAGCCGATATAAAAAAGATTCCTCACCCCGCAACACAAAGTCATATACAGTTGGCTTATCCAGGCTTGCGTCGAGATGATCCTGATTATTTTCCGCTTCTGGTTGGGAATTATGTACTGGGCGGTGGCGGATTCGTTTCACGCTTGATGGAAGAAGTTCGCCAACAACGTGGTTTGGCCTATAGCGTGTACAGCTCCTTTTCTCCCTATAAGGAACAGGGGCCTTTTCAGATAGTCTTGCAGACAAAAAAAGAGCAGTCAGAGGAAGCATTTGCATTAACCCGGAAAGTGCTCAAGGACTTTGTTACTGAAGGTCCGACGGAGGAAGAACTGGCCGCCGCCCAGCAAAATATTATTGGTGGTTTTCCGCTCCGCATAGATAGTAATAGTAAGATTTTGAGTTTTCTCGCCATGATCGGTTTTTATCATTTGCCACTGACTTATTTAACGGATTATTTGGCAGCTGTTGAAGCGGTAACAACCGCGCAAATCCGGCAAGCTTTCCAGCGACGGATTCAACCTGACGGTATGGTCGCTGTCATTGTTGGCGCCATTGAGTAAACGACTTTCAGTGCATGGCTTTAATCCAGGGAAAAGTCCGTATTATCGGTGGTCATTGGCGTAGCCGTTTGCTGACTTTTCCGGATCGGCCTGATTTAAGACCTACTCCTGATAGAATCCGTGAAACAGTATTTAACTGGCTGGGACAAGATTTGAGCGGTCTGAGCTGTCTTGATTTGTTTGCAGGGAGTGGTGCATTAGGTTTCGAAGCTGCATCGCGTGGAGCGGAGAGAGTGGTTATGGTAGAGGCCGATGCCAAGATCTACAGAGCATTATGTGAGAATAAGGAAAGTTTGCAAGCAATGCAAGTTGAACCGGTTATGATGAATGCGCTGAATTTTATGAACTCTGATGTGCGAAGATTTGATGTCGTTTTTCTTGATCCACCCTACCGGCTTGAATTATTGCCAGAATTACTGTTATTGCTGCCATCGCATCTTGAAAAAAATGGGCGGGTTTATACTGAGACCAGAGGTGTATGGATTCCGGATAAGCCATGGAATATCAAACGTAGTGCAAAAGCGGGCACAGTGTATTATCAGCTTCTGGAGTTGAAGCCCAATGGATAAAGTGATTTACCCTGGGACGTTTGATCCAATAACGCGTGGACATGAAGATCTTGTCCGGCGCGCTTCGCGTTTATTTGATCAAGTCGTGGTGGCGGTGGCTGTCAGTAGCGGTAAAAAACCATTTTTTACGCTGGAAGAGAGGGTGGAGATGGCTCAGCAGGTATTGTCAGATTGTGCGAATGTTAAGATTATGGCGTTCTCGGGCTTATTAATGGATTTCCTGCAGCAACAGAACGCGCGAATAATTTTGCGTGGTTTGCGAGCAGCATCTGATTTTGAATATGAGTTTCAGATGGCGGGGATGAATCGTGGTATGTATCCTGATGTGGAGACTCTATTCATGACCCCATCAGAGCAATATATGTTTATTTCAGCGACCATCGTGCGTGAGATCGCTTCATTGGGCGGTAACGCGGATGCTTTTGTGCATCCCCTGGTAGCGCAAAAGCTGCGCGAAAAAATAACAAAATAGTTTTGAGGATAAAATGGCATTAATTATTACTGACGAATGCATTAACTGTGATGTGTGTGAACCCGAATGCCCTAACGGTGCGATTTCTCAGGGTGAAGACATTTACAAGATAAATGCAAACTTATGCACCGAATGCGTCGGTCACTATAACGAGCCGCAATGTGTAGAAGTATGTCCGGTTGATTGTATTGTTACTGATCCAGACAGGGTTGAGAGCAAAGAGCAGTTGCAAGCAAAATATCAGTCACTTATTGCTGGTGGCTAAATTATCTGGCACAAAATAACGGAATAATATTCTTCTTAATATGAAGCCAAGTGATTTTACCCGTCTCCGTTTGCTCTAAGAAGCTATCCTGGCTATATTTTCCGGTCTATTTCGCAAATAGAATAACCACTTGCCTCAAAATAGCCTTCCCTTGCCATGACCGCTGTTTTCGGATGCCTCCATAAGAGCAGTGTCTGCTCAATTTTTGTCCGTTCCTTCCGTTGATAAATGACTCACTCAGGTGCTGCTGCTTGAGATTCATGAGTACTTTTCGAATATTCAACATTATGTCGAATATTGTCACCAGAGGGCGTCGCAATGAATATAGTAGAGTTGCTTGCATTCGTAGTTAAGAACAGTGCTTCAGATTTGCATTTGTCTGCAGGCATGCCACCGATGATTCGGGTGCATGGTGAAATTCGTCGCATTAATTTGCCGGAAATGGATCACAAAGAAGTGCACAATATGGTGTATGACATTATGAATGATAGTCAGCGCAAATTTTATGAAGAGAGCCTGGAATGTGATTTCTCTTTTGCTGTTCCAAATCTTGCGCGTTTCCGTGTGAATGCATTTAATACCCAGCGTGGCGCCGCAGCAGTCATGCGCACGATCCCATCGAAGGTTTTAAGCCTGGAGGATATCAAAGCCCCCAAAATATTTGCTGAAATTGCCAAGCAGCCCCGCGGAGTTGTTCTGGTAACAGGCCCTACAGGTTCAGGAAAATCTACTACGTTGGCGGCCATGATCAATGATATTAACGAGAATGAATACGGACATATTCTGACCCTTGAGGATCCCATAGAATTTGTGCATGAGAGCAAGAAATGTTTGATTAACCAAAGAGAAGTTGGGAGGGATACGTTAAGCTTTTCCAATGCGTTGCGCTCAGCATTGCGCGAGGACCCTGACATAATTCTGGTGGGTGAAATGCGTGACCTGGAAACGATACGCTTGGCAATGACAGCCGCTGAAACAGGTCATTTGGTTTTTGGCACGTTACATACAAGTTCTGCCGCTAAAACGGTTGATCGTATTATTGACGTTTTTCCGGCGGAAGAAAAAGAAATGGTACGAGCGATGTTGTCCGAATCATTACGCGCTGTTATTTCTCAAGCGCTCTTAAAAACAAAGGATGGCAAGGGTCGCGTAGCTGCACATGAAATAATGATCGGTACACCCGCTATCCGTAATCTGATACGGGAAGCTAAAATTGCGCAGATGTACTCGGCAATTCAAACAGGTCAAAGTGTGGGTATGCAGACATTGGATCAGAACTTGACTGATCTGGTAAAACGCAATGTTATTTCAATGTCCGAAGCACGAAGTAAGGCGATGAATAAGGATAATTTCAAGATTTGATGGATCGGGTAATTGACCGTTGACCGGGATTGCAGGAGCGCATTATGGATAGGGAGCAAGCAACAAAATTTATGTCTGATTTGCTGCGTTTGATGCTCAGCAAGAAGGCTTCAGACTTATTTATTACAGCAGGATTTCCGCCTGCATTCAAGATTGATGGAAAAATGACACCGGTTTCTCAGCAATCGCTGTCTGCACAACATGCTGAAATGTTGGCTAAAGCGATCATGAATGATAAGCAAGCTGCTGAATTCGAAGCTATCAAGGAATGTAATTTTGCTATTAATCCTCCTGGAATAGGGCGTTTCCGAGTTAACGCCTTTATCCAGCAGCAACAAGTCGGCATGGTGCTGCGGACGATTACAACTAAAATTCCGGAGTTTGATGATTTGGGATTACCACAGGTTTTGAAAGAAGTTGTCATGAGTAAGCGTGGACTTGTGATTTTTGTGGGCGGTACCGGTTCAGGGAAATCCACATCGATGGCGGCACTCATTGGTCACCGTAACAAAAACAGTTATGGTCATATTATTACCATTGAAGATCCGGTGGAGTATGTGCATGAGCATATTCATTGTGTGATCACTCAACGTGAAGTAGGTGTTGATACTGAATCATGGGAAGCGGCTTTAAAAAACACATTGCGGCAAGCACCGGATGTAATTTTAATTGGAGAAATACGTGATCGCGAAACTATGGAGCATGCGATTGCTTTCGCTGAAACAGGCCATCTTTGTATGGGAACATTGCACGCAAACAGCGCTAATCAGGCGCTTGATCGTATTATTAATTTTTTTCCGGAAGAACGGCGGGCCCAATTGTTAATGGATTTGTCTCTGAATTTAAGAGCGCTAGTGGCACAAAGATTGATTCCAGTAAAAGATGGAAATGGGCGTGTTGCAGCCATTGAAGTGCTGCTTAACTCCCCCCTTATTGCTGATTTGGTTTTTAAGGGGAATGTTCATGAAATTAAAGAAATAATGAAGAAATCTCGCGAGATGGGTATGCAGACATTTGATACCGCGTTATTCGAACTTTATGAAGCAGGTAAAATAAGTTACGAAGATGCGCTGAGGAATGCTGATTCCATGAATGAGCTGCGCTTGCAAATCAAGCTTAATAGCGCGGAAGCCAAGGATAAAGATATCAGCTCCGGAATAGAGCATTTGACGATAACATAAATACTTTTCTCCTGTAATCAGCTTTCATTCTGTTTTATATCAATAATCAAGCGAGAGATTGAGTTTCAATACAGTAATTCAACAACTCCATCATGCACCGTGGAATTTTACGTTGACTGGGTGGGTTAAATAAACTAAAATAGCCGTCTTTTTATGTGTGAGCAATGCTGTCTGTCCAAGGATGAGAGTAAGTATGTCTTGGATAAAGAATAGGCCGCTTAGTGTTGTTTTGCACGCGCAATTACTTGTTACTCTGATAGTGGTGATTGTGATTGCATTATTGCTTGATTTGCATAGTGCAGTATCAGCAATCCTGGGAGGATCGGTCAGTATAATATCCTCAGCAGCTTTTGCGATAATTATCTCGCATCATCAGGGATATACGGCCAGTGGAACTATAAGAACCGCATTAAGAGCTGAGGCTGTGAAAGTAATTTTGACAGTAATCTTATTATGGGCGGTGTTTAAAAACTATGAGAATGTCAATGCATTCGCATTTATTGGCACATTTATCCTGACAGTTTTGATTCATAGTATGGCATTGTTTGTATCAGACAATACAAAGCAAAGATAAGATAAATTTATAAAATAAAAATAAAGCAGGCAGCGCATGGCATCAGATACAGAACTTACTCCAACATCGTACATAGATCATCATCTAACCAATTTAACAACACAAGTCAAAGAAGGCTCGTTCTGGGTTTTGCATGTTGATACTTTGGTTACATCCATAATCCTCGGTATTATAAGTTTTGGATTTATTTGGCTGGTGGTGCGTAAAGCCACTCCCGGTGTGCCGTCCAAACGTCAGGCGTTTGTCGAATTGGCTGTCGAATTCATTGATAATGAAGTAAAAAACACATTCCACGGCAACCGGCATGTTTTTGTTGCGCCTACTGCGCTAACGATTTTTGTGTGGGTTCTGATGATGAATTCCATGGATATTCTGCCGATTGATATTTTGGCTTGGATTTATGAGCATGCTTTTGGACTGCATAATTGGCGGTCCGTGCCGACGACCGATATAAATACGACTTTTGCGTTAGCGTTATCAGTGTGGTTTTTGATGATCTTTTTTAGTATAAAGGTCAAAGGATTTGGCGGGTGGATGCATGAGCTTTTTTGCACGCCATTTGGAAAAAATCCGCTTCTTTGGATACTGAATTTATTATTTAATTTTATTGAATATGTGTCTAAGCCGTTATCTCACTCTTTGCGTCTTTTCGGTAATATTTATGCGGGCGAAATCATTTTTCTGTTGCTTGGGATGTGGGCGGCAACGGGGGTAAGTGGCGCTATTTTTGGTGCGATTTTGGGAGCGGGGTGGGCGATATTTCATATTTTAATTGTGACCCTGCAGGCATTTATATTCATGATGCTGACAGTGGTTTATATATCGATGGCGCATGAGTCGCATTGATCTTAAAGTTTTATTTGTTGCAAAATCATTAATCTTAATAAAAGGAAATTGAAATGGATAATTTGCAGTATTTGGCAATGATTCAGGCATATACCGGAATAGGTATTGGTTTGATGATCGGTCTCGGTGCGGCTGGCGCGTGTATCGGTGTAGGCGTGATGTGTAGCCGGTTTTTGGAGGGCGCTGCACGTCAGCCGGAGATGATACCGACTTTACAGGGCAAAGTGTTTCTTTTGCTGGGTTTAACTGATGCGTCATTTATTATTGCTGTAGGTTTGGCAATGCTGTTTGCGTTTGGTAATCCATTGCTGGCAGTTATCCAATAATAATGCGATTGCTGTATAGATCAGATATTACAGGCTTGTCATGAATATTAACTTTACTTTAATTTCTCAGGCGGTAGCCTTTTCAATATTTATTTGGTTCACTGTTAAATATGTATGGCCGCCATTGCTGCGTGCAATTGAAGAGCGTCAGAAAACGATTGCGGATGGATTGGCTGCTGGAGAACGTGGCCGGCATGAGCTGGAGCTGGCAAGCCAGCGTTCATCTGATGTATTGAAAGAGGCGAAGCAACGTGCGTCAGAAATAATTTTGCAAGCTGAGAAACGAGCTACAGAAATTGTTGAAGAGGCAAAAAAATCGGCGAAAGAAGAAGGTGATCGAATAGTTGCTGGCGCAAAAGCGGATATAGAACATGAGATGTTCAGCGCTAAAGAAGCGTTGCGGCAACATGTTGCCGAGCTGGCTGTTGCGGGAGCGGCAAAAATACTGCGTCGTGAAGTGGATGCCAAAGCGCATGCCGATATGCTCGCTTCAATAGAGGAAGATTTGAAATAATGGCTGAGGCGATAACTGTTGCAAGGCCCTACGCAGATGCGGTGTATAAGATGGCTGTGGCGAATAATAGCTTGTCTCAGTGGTCAAAAATGCTGCAATTGGCGGCAGAGATTGCTGAAGATGAACAAGTAAAGTTGCTGATTGGCAATCCAAGGGTCTCTGCAAAGCAGCTAGGCGATATATTTCTGGAGATAGGCCGCGGCAAATTTAATGCTGAGGCTCGCAATCTTGTGATGTTGCTGATAGAAAATAAACGCGTAGTTGTTCTGTCTCAGATCAGTCAATTATTCGAGCAATTGAAAGCACGGCATGAAGGTGTTTTGGAAGCGAGAATCGTTAGCGCATTTGCAATTGAAAATAGGCAACTCAAGAAATTGGTTGAAGATCTCGAACAAAAATTTAAGCGTAAGATAGAGGCTCAAGTAAGTATTGATCCGGAATTAATTGGTGGAATTAAAGTTGAAGTTGGTGATGAAATTCTCGATGCCTCAGTTCGCGGTAAACTTGAAGCCATGGCTGTTGCCCTTAAAAGCTAGGAGTTAAATAAAATGCAGTTAAATCCATCCGAAATCAGTGAGCTGATTAAAAAGAGGATAGAAGGACTTGCTGATACAGCAGAAGTTCGTACGCAAGGAACAATTGTATCCGTCACAGACGGTATTGTGCGCATTCACGGCTTGTCAGATGTGATGCAAGGTGAAATGTTGGAATTTCCAGGTAATACATTTGGCTTGGCGCTGAATCTCGAACGTGATTCAGTAGGCGCGGTTATTATGGGCGCTTATGAGCATATTTGTGAAGGCGATACCGTTAAATGTACGGGACGTATTCTGGAAGTGCCTGTTGGCGAGGGTTTGCTGGGTCGTGTTGTGAATGCGTTAGGACAGCCGATAGATGGTAAAGGGCCGATCACAGCGGAGAGATCGGAGCCTATCGAGAAAATTGCACCGGGCGTTATCTGGCGGCAATCTGTTGATCAGCCTGTTCAGACCGGACTGAAATCAGTAGATTCAATGGTGCCGGTCGGGCGTGGCCAGCGTGAATTGATTATCGGCGATCGTCAGACAGGAAAAACTGCCGTAGCCATTGATGCGATTATCAATCAGAAAGGCCAGAACATGTTCTGTATTTATGTTGCGGTCGGACAGAAAGCATCTTCGATTGCAAACGTGGTACGTAAACTGGAAGAACATGGTGCAATGGAATATACCATTGTGGTGGCGGCAACGGCATCAGAGTCGGCAGCTATGCAATTTATTGCGCCCTACTCAGGATGTACCATGGGCGAGTATTTCCGTGACAAAGGTCAGGATGCTCTGATTGTTTATGATGACTTGACGAAACAGGCTTGGGCATACCGGCAGATTTCATTGCTGTTAAGACGTCCTCCAGGACGGGAGGCGTATCCAGGCGATGTGTTTTATCTGCATTCGCGCCTCTTGGAGAGGGCGGCAAGAGTGAGTGCTGCCTATGTAGAAAAAGCTACAAATGGCGCGGTAAAAGGTAAGACGGGATCGTTGACCGCTTTGCCAATCATTGAAACACAAGCGGGTGACGTAACTGCCTTTGTGCCAACAAACGTGATTTCGATTACCGATGGACAAATATTTCTGGAAACAGATTTGTTCAATGCAGGTATACGCCCAGCTATTAATGCGGGTGTGTCAGTTTCACGTGTGGGCGGTGCAGCGCAAACGAAGGTTATTAAAAAATTAGGTGGCGGTATACGTCTGGCGTTGGCGCAATATCGTGAGTTGGCAGCATTTGCTCAGTTTGCATCCGATCTGGATGAAGCGACCCGTAAACAGCTTGAGCGCGGGAAAATGGCAACCGAGCTTATGAAGCAACCTCAATATGCAACATTAAGCGTATCCGAAATGGCGCTTACTTTGTTTGCGATCAATAACGGTTATTACGACGATGTTGAAGTAAAGCGGGCATTGGCATTTGAATCTGCCTTGAAAAGCTATATACGTGGCCAACATGGTGCAATTCTTGACAAGATAGAAAGGAATAAAGAGCTCGATGCTGAAACAGAAAAAGAATTGACAGCGGCTATTCAAGACTTCAAGCAAAACGGAACTTATTAAGCGATGGCAGGCAGCAGAGAAGTACGCAATAAAATAAAAAGCGTAAAAAATACGCAAAAGATAACGCGCGCTATGGAAATGGTGGCAGCATCTAAAATGCGTAAGGCTCAGGATCGTATGAAAAAAGCACGACCTTACGGAGAGAAAATCCGTACTGTCGCGGCACATATGAGCCGGGCAAATACAGAGTATCGGCATCCTTTTCTGATCGAGAGGGATACGGTCAAACGTGTTGGTATCATCATTGTGACTTCTGATAAAGGACTTTGTGGTGGTTTGAACACAAATATTTTGCGTAGAGCTTTGAGTCAAATGAAGGTCTGGCAATCAGAAGGCGAGCAAATAGAAGTGTGTTGTATCGGTAACAAAGGCTTGGGTTTTATGAGTCGAATCAATGCTAATGTTACTTCCCAAGTCGTGGGATTGGGTGATACACCCGACATGGCAAAACTCATAGGTGCAGTTAAAGTAGTGTTAGATGGTTATACGCAGGATCAGTTTGATCGGGTATATATTTTTTATAATCGATTTATAAATACCATGAAGCAAGAACCGGTGATGGAACAACTGCTTCCGCTGACTGATGAGCGTATACAAAGTGAAGAGCCTAATGATGATAAGCCAAAAATCACATGGGATTACATCTATGAGCCAGAAGCAAAACCAGTTATAGACGATATCATGGTACGTTATGTGGAAGCGCTGATATATCAGGCAGTCACTGAGAATATGGCATCTGAGCAATCTGCAAGAATGGTGGCTATGAAGGCTGCATCAGATAATGCAGGAAGTGTCATTGATGAGCTGACATTGATTTACAATAAGTCCCGGCAAGCGGCAATTACCAAGGAATTGTCGGAGATCGTCGGGGGCGCGGCGGCTGTTTAAAACATTTTTAGTATTTAGGGAACAACGATGAGTCAAGGAAAAATTGTTCAGTGTATCGGTGCAGTGATTGATGTGGAATTCTCACGTGAATCTATTCCAAAAGTATACGATGCATTGATAATGGAAGGTTCAGAGCTTACGCTGGAAGTGCAACAACAATTAGGCGACGGTATAGTGCGTACCATTGCACTTGGATCCTCGGATGGATTGCGCCGTGGCATGATAGTTGAGAATACCGGCAAACAGATTACCGTTCCTGTTGGAACTAAAACGTTAGGCCGTATTATGGACGTTTTAGGTCGTCCTATTGATGAAATGGGCGAAGTAGGCGCAGAGCAAAGTATGTCTATCCATCGTGAAGCGCCTGCATTTGATGAACTGTCCGCATCGACCGAATTGTTGGAAACCGGTATCAAGGTGATTGATCTGATTTGTCCCTTTGCGAAGGGCGGCAAGGTTGGCTTGTTTGGCGGCGCAGGCGTTGGAAAAACGGTTAACATGATGGAGTTGATTCGTAATATTGCGATTGAACACAGCGGATATTCGGTTTTTGCGGGTGTGGGTGAACGTACTCGTGAAGGAAATGACTTTTATCATGAAATGAAAGATTCCAATGTACTGGACAAAGTTGCATTGGTTTATGGGCAAATGAATGAACCGCCGGGTAATCGTTTACGGGTAGCATTAACAGGTTTGACCATGGCTGAGGCCTTCCGTGACGAAGGCCGTGATGTGTTATTTTTTGTAGACAATATATATCGCTACACATTGGCTGGAACGGAAGTTTCGGCATTGCTGGGCCGTATGCCGTCGGCTGTAGGTTATCAACCGACATTGGCTGAAGAAATGGGTCGGCTGCAAGAACGTATTACTTCAACTAAAACCGGCTCGATCACATCCATACAGGCAGTCTATGTTCCTGCGGACGATTTAACCGATCCCTCTCCGGCGACAACTTTTGGACATCTGGACGCAACTGTTGTGTTGTCTCGCGATATTGCATCGTTAGGTATTTATCCAGCAGTAGATCCATTGGATTCAACATCACGCCAGCTTGATCCGCAGGTGGTGGGTGAGGATCACTACAATACCGCTCGTGCTGTGCAGCAGACATTGCAACGCTATAAAGAATTAAGAGATATTATTGCCATTCTGGGTATGGATGAGTTATCACCTGAAGATAAACTGGCAGTAAGCCGCGCTCGTAAGATTCAGCGATTCTTATCACAGCCATTTAATGTGGCCGAAGTCTTTACTGGATCTCCAGGAAAATATGTATCGCTCAAGGATACTATTAAAGGCTTTAAAGGCATTGTTGAAGGTGAATATGATGAACTGCCGGAGCAGGCATTCTACATGGTGGGCAGCATCGAAGAAGCCGTTGAGAAAGCTAAAACACTTCAATAAATATAGAGATCATATCAATGGGCATCATTTTTCATCTTGATATCGTTAGTGCGGAAGAGTCGATTTACTCTGGTCCGGTGGAGTTTTTAGTAGCACCGGCACAAATGGGCGAGGTAGGCATTTATCCGCGTCATACACCCATGTTGACAAGAATCAAATCTGGAATGGTGCGTATCAAAGCGCAATTAAAAGAAGAGGAACTTGTTTATGTATCGGGTGGCTTGTTAGAAGTTCAACCCGATATTGTTACCATTTTGGCTGACACCGCTGTGCGTAGCCATGATCTTGATGAAGCAAAAGCTATCGAAGCAAAACGAGCAGCTGAAGAAGCCATGAAAAATCGAGAATCTGAATTGGATTATGCGAAGGCACAGGCAGAATTGATGGAAGCTGTAGCGCAATTAGCCGCGATTGATAAACTAAGAAAACGTGGACATTAACCTAAATTACTTAACTAGCAAAAAAGGCGACGAGTGTCGCCTTTTTTGTGTCTGTTACATGGATTTGCGCTGCCGATATCCAGAAACAAGTATCTTTAGGATACTAAAAATGTTTAATGGAAGGCAAAGTATCGAACTACAATAGAACTCAATAGAACTGTTTTGATTATTCGCAGAATATTTTTTTACAGATTCTCATGAGGCTACTCATCAATGTTAATTGGTTTATCCAAATTTGAGAAAGACGATCAATGTTGTGTCAAAGCTTAATATTGTAATACTCGCAGCAGGCGCCGGAAAACGCATGCAATCCTCGTTACCCAAGGTGTTACATACTTTGGCGGGAAATCCATTACTCCTACATGTCATTAATACCGCCCGGTTGTTATCGCCCAATAAAATCTGCATTGTCATAGGTCATGGCGGTGAGCTGATTCAGCGATCGATCGTTGGTGACGATTTGACCTGGGTAATGCAAGAGCGCCAATTGGGTACGGGGCATGCGGTCATGCAAGTGCAGTCTCATCTGGATAAAGATGGTTTGACACTTGTGCTGTATGGGGATGTTCCATTAGTCAGTATCCATACACTTCGAGAACTGATAGTCATAGCACGAGGAAAATATTGTGCATTATTAACTGCAGTAGTCGAAGATCCATTCGGATATGGCAGAATTGTGCGTGACTCTGAAACAAGAACAATCATAGCTATCATTGAACAAAAAGACGCCGACGCTGAACAACAGGCCATCCATGAAATTAACACCGGGGTTATGCTGATACCCAATGTTTATTTACATGAATGGTTGCCAAAACTTGAAAACAATAACATGCAGCATGAATATTATCTGACAGATATTATTGCAATAGCTGTAAAGCAGAATGTTTATGTCGCATCTTCACAACCAGAAAATCTCTGGGAAGTGATGGGCGTTAATAATAGACGCCAACTGGCCGAGCTTGAACGGATCTATCAGAAGGTGTATGCCGACAAGCTTCTGGATAGGGGGGTTGGTTTATCTGATCCGGCACGTATTGATATACGCGGAGAGCTTGTGTGCGGGTCCGATGTTGAAATTGATATCAATTGTATTTTTGAAGGAGCCGTCAAATTGAATGATGCTGTGCAGGTGGGAGCGCACTGCATATTAAAGAATGTAACAGTGGCTGCGAAAACTGTGATTCTTCCCTATAGCCTGATTGAAGATACTGAAATAGGCGAAAATTGCAAGATAGGCCCTTATGCCCGCATTCGTCCAGGTAGTAAACTTTCCAACAGAGTGCATATTGGTAATTTTGTGGAAGTCAAGAATAGCCAGGTTGGATTGGGCAGCAAGGCGAATCACTTAAGTTATATTGGTGATTCTATTGTTGGGGAAAATGTCAATATCGGTGCTGGAACAATTACTTGTAATTATGATGGCGCTAATAAGCATCAGACTATTATCGAAGATGACGTATTTATAGGATCAGGTACACAGCTTGTGGCACCGGTCAAAATTTCTAAAGGCTCAACAATTGGTGCTGGATCAACGATTACGAGAAATACTCCGGAAGGTGCTTTGACCGTAACGAGAACCAAGCAAGTTAGTTTTACTGAATGGAAGCGCCCGGTAAAATCGAAAAAGTAATGATGACACGTTATCAATCGTTCTATTCGGACAAACGGCGTGAAGGGAAGAATCTGAAATGTGCGGAATAATTGGTGCTATTGCTCATGCAAATGTAGTTCCCGTTCTGCTGGAAGGCCTGCTACGCTTGGAATATAGAGGATACGACTCGGCAGGGCTGGTGGTAACCAATCATGGGTTACAAAGAGTGCGCACCACGGGTCGTGTGACTGAACTCAGCAAACTTGTGGCACAGCAGAGAGCACAAGGACTGGCAGGCATAGCCCATACCCGCTGGGCAACACATGGGGAGCCTTCTGAACGTAATGCGCACCCTCATTTCTCTGGAGAGATTTCTAGAATTGCTGTTGTGCATAATGGAATCATAGAGAATCACGAAGCCATACGATCTCATCTAATAAACAAGGGATTCAAGTTTTCATCAGATACGGATACCGAAGTGATCGCACATCTGATAGCTTTTAATCTTGAGCAAGTCACCGATTTATTTCAGGCAGTTTGTTTATCCATCGCAGAATTACAAGGCGCTTATGCAATAGCTGTAATGGAAGAAGCACATCCGGAACGTATTGTTGTTGCGCGCAATGGAGCCCCCTTATTATTGGGTATAGGGAAGAGCGGCAATTATGTAGCTTCGGATACTTCTGCCTTGTTGCAAACCACGCGCGATATCATTTATCTGGAAGAGGGTGATGTCGCTGAATTGAGTAGCCGTGGTTATCGAATTGTGAATTGTTTGCGCAATCACTTAGGTGAAGCGGTTGAGCGTGCCGTCCATGAAAGCCATTTATCCAATGAAGCGATTGGGCTGGGGCCGTATGCACACTTCATGCAAAAGGAAATATTTGAGCAACCAAGCGCTGTGGCTAATACGCTGGAGATGGTATTCAATGCGCAATCTATTTCCCCCAATTTATTTGGCAGTGAAGCGGAAGAAATATTTTCCAGCATCAATCATATTCTGATTCTGGCATGCGGCACCAGCTATCATGCGGGTCTGGTGGCTCGATATTGGCTGGAAACTGTTGCCGGTTTACCATGCAACGTCGAGATTGCCAGCGAATATCGATACCGTAATCCCGTTACAGATCCAAACACGTTAGTGATCGGCATTTCTCAATCGGGCGAAACTGCCGATACTTTGGCGGCACTGAATTATGCAAAGAAGCTGGGTCATCAATATAGCCTTGCTATTTGTAATGTGCCGGAAAGTGCCTTGATACGACAGACTGATTTACGTTTCCTCACTCGAGCTGGTCCAGAGATTGGTGTGGCCTCAACCAAAGCATTTACGACACAATTGGCTTCGTTGTTGCTGCTGACGGTGACACTGGCAAAGATGCGCCATAAACTGTCCAGTGAAGATGAACAACGGATGATCGCGTCGCTAAGGCATCTGCCAGTGGCTTTGCAACACGCATTACAAGTCGAGCCACAGGTCAGGATTTGGGCCAAGCGTTTTGCACAAAAGCGTCATGCATTATTTCTCGGAAGAGGTGTTCATTATCCTATTGCTATGGAAGGAGCGCTTAAGCTCAAGGAGATTTCGTATATTCATGCTGAAGCTTATGCTGCGGGAGAATTGAAACACGGTCCATTGGCTTTAGTGGACAGTGAAATGCCTGTTGTTGCCATTGCGCCCAATGATCAGTTGCTGGGTAAGCTTAAATCAAACCTGCAGGAGGTGCATGCGCGAGGCGGTGAGCTCTATGTATTTGCTGATGCAGATTCCCATATAACGCAAGGTGAGAATCTGCATGTCATCCGGTTAGCGGAGCATGCAGGTTTACTGAGTCCGATTCTGCATACCATTCCGCTGCAGTTATTGGCTTACCATGTTGCTTTAGAACGGGGTACTGATGTGGATAAACCAAGAAATCTGGCAAAAGCAGTGACGGTTGAGTAAATTGAATCTGATAGAGGTTCGAATTGAATGTGGTTTTACGATCAGTAATTGGTTATACAGAAATGCACATGCTTATTTTATTGAGGTAAGGTGTGATACTTTATCCACGGAGTGTGGGGTGGTAATATAAACCTACTTTAGTAAAGGGCACAACAAATGGCAGGTCATAGCAAATGGGCTAATATTAAACACAAAAAAGCCGCGCAGGATGCCAAGCGCGGTAAGGTGTTTACGCGTCTCATCAAAGAAATAACGGTAGCTGCCCGGATGGGTGGCGGGGATCCAGACAGTAACCCGCGTTTACGCTTGGCGATGGATAAAGCATATGATCAGAATATGCCCAAGGATAATGTAGAGCGTGCAATTAAACGCGGCAGCGGGGACCTGGAAGGGGTCGATTATGAAGAGATCCGTTATGAAGGCTATGGGATAGCGGGTGCTGCTGTAATGGTTGATTGCATGACGGATAATCGTGTCCGTACGGTGGCTGATGTGCGCCATGCTTTTACCAAGTATGGCGGTAATCTGGGTACCGATGGTTCGGTCAGTTTTTTGTTTAAGCATTGCGGTCAATTAATTTTTGCGCCAGGTACCAATGAAGATAAGCTCATGGAAGCTGCATTGGAAGGCGGGGCTGAAGATGTGGTTAGTAATGACGACGGTAGTATCGAAGTGATTACTGCTCCTTATGAGTTCATAACGGTTAAAGAAGCATTGGAGGAAGCGGGTTTTAAGGCTGAATTGGCTGAGGTGACCATGAAACCAAGCAATGAAGCGATATTAACAGGTGATGACGCGGTAAAAATGCAGAAGTTGCTGGATGCTCTGGAAAATCTTGATGATGTGCAAGAGGTATATACAACAGCAGTCCTTGATGAATAAGAATTCATACTGGCAGGTGGCAAAATCCGTATTCTTGGCATAGATCCTGGTTTACGTATTACTGGTTTTGGCGTAATTGATAAAAACGGGGGCAATTTGACCTATGTCAGCAGCGGTTGCGTTAAGACATCCGAGGGTGAGTTACCTTTCAGGCTCAAGTTGATTCTGGATAACTTGAATGAAGTCATCACGCAATATCAACCTGAGCATGTTGCCATTGAACAAGTTTTTGTCAATATCAATCCTAAATCAACATTGTTGTTGGGTCAGGCGCGTGGCGCGGCTATCTGTGCAGCGGTGATGAATAATCTGATGGTTGCTGAATATACAGCACTGCAAATAAAACAGGCCGTTGTGGGTAATGGTCACGCAAAAAAAGAACAAGTGCAGGAAATGGTTATGCGGCTGCTTCATCTGGCCAGCAATCCAAGTGCTGATGCGGCAGATGCGTTAGCTTGTGCCATATGTCATGCCCATGGTGGGCTTGGGTTGGGACGGATTGCAACCACAGGTTACCGTATGAAACGAGGACGATTGGTATGATTGGGCGACTAACCGGCATATTGCTGGAAAAACATCCGCCGCAGGTATTGCTGGATGTGCAGGGGGTCGGCTATGAAGTGGATGTTCCGATGAGTACCTTTTATGATCTTCCGGCGATTGGAATGCAAACTACACTGTATACACATCTTGTGATACGTGAGGATATGCATTTGTTGTTTGGTTTTGCAACGGAATCAGAGCGTCAAACTTTTCGCCAGCTGGTGAAAATTTCTGGCGTAGGTGCAAGAACCGCGTTAGCTCTTTTATCCGGCCTGAGCGTATCCGATTTGCACCACGCTGTGGCAACCCAAGATAGTGCGCGGCTCATCAGAGTGCCCGGTATTGGAAAAAAAACGGCTGAACGTTTGTTACTGGAGTTACGCGATAAACTAGATGCCACGGTTATCAATTTAGACCAAGCCTTATCAACACCCAGTAATAACAGTGACATACTTAATGCATTGTTATCGTTGGGCTATAATGATCGGGAAGCCAGTTGGGCTATCAAGCAAGTATCTGCAAATGCTACGGTATCCGATGGCATACGGCAAGCGCTACAGTTGTTATCAAAGGAAAAGTAACAAGAATATACACGGACTGATTAATGATTGAAACAGATCGACTGATCACTGCAGCATCCTCGTCATCTCAGGAAGAAATTCTGGAGCGTGCGTTACGACCTAAACAACTGGAAGAATATGTCGGTCAGGAAAAAATTCGTGGCCAATTGCAGATTTTCATCGAGGCTGCCAGGAATCGCCGCGAGGCGCTGGATCATGTTCTGTTATTCGGTCCGCCCGGCCTAGGTAAGACTACACTGGCGCACATTATTGCCCGAGAAATGGGGGTTAATTTGCGTCAAACTTCTGGCCCGGTTCTGGAACGCCCGGGAGATTTAGCGGCTTTGCTGACGAACCTAGAGCCTAATGATGTTCTATTTATAGATGAAATCCATCGCCTTTCCCCGATGGTGGAAGAGATTCTTTATCCGGCATTGGAAGACTATCAACTGGATATCATGATTGGTGAAGGTCCGGCCGCGCGTTCAGTAAAACTGGATTTGCCGCCGTTCACGCTGGTTGGCGCAACCACGCGCGCCGGTATGCTGACTAATCCACTGCGTGATCGCTTTGGAATAGTCTCGCGACTGGAATTTTACACGCCGGAAGAACTGAGCAAAATCGTTAGCCGTTCGGCAAGATTATTGAATGTGAAAATATCACCCGATGGTGCGTTTGAAATTGCACGCCGCTCGCGCGGCACGCCACGTATCGTTAATCGGCTATTGCGCCGTGTGCGAGACTTTGCTGAAGTCAAAGCCGACGGGCATGTCACTTATTCGGTAGCTGATGCAGCTTTAAGCATGCTGGACGTGGATGCAATAGGCCTGGATGTCATGGATAGGAAACTACTGCTGGCGGTACTGGAGAAATTCAGTGGCGGACCGGTCGGAGTGGATAATCTTGCGGCGGCTATCAGTGAAGAGCGTGACACGATTGAAGATGTGTTGGAACCCTATTTGATCCAGCAAGGATTCCTGAAACGTACCCCAAGGGGCCGCATGGTAACTATAGCCACTTACCATCATTTCGGGTTCACTGTACCGAGAAATGGATTAAATGGCGATCTTTGGGAAGAAAATAATTTATAGTTAATTGATTTTATCAGCGACAATTTATGCAAATTCAGACATTACGTATCATCATAGCTATACTGCTGACATTGGTTATCATGTTGTATTTTTATACCAATCGAGAAAAAGATTATTACAGTAAAAGTGCAGAACCTGCTGTTGCTCAGATACTGACTGAGATCTCAAGTTGGGAAAAACAAGCGCTTCTGATCCACTTGGCACCTGAAGCCAAACAGACGGTTAGTGACGAACAGCTGGACCAATTGATGAATTTTTATCGCAGCTTTGGTCGATTCCGATCAATCCAGGAACTTAATTTTTCACGTACAGTAAGTGCATTTTCACTTGTGGGTGAGAAACGCCTTAATTATTCGGGCGCTGCAAACTTTGATGCAGGTCTTATTAATTTGAACATTACTTTGATAGAGCGAGGCGGATACTTTCTTATCTACAATTTTACCTTAGCAAAAGGTAAGGAATAATAGTGTAATTAAAAAAATAAACATAATCTGTGAGTTAGATTTCTTGGTTTTCTAAACGGGAGCTATGTGGTTTTAGACTGGCATGGGTGTTTTTCATGATATGCTACGAACTATATACAAGGCGTAGCGGTCTTATTATTCGTTAGATTGGTTTGGTATTAATTTTAAATTGGAGGCTATTGCATAATGAATCAAAATTACTCAACAGTTGCTCAAAGATCGCCATCTGCTTTGGCAACAAATAAAGTATTACGTAACACATATATGCTTTTGTCACTGACATTATTGTTCAGTGGACTTACTGCGGCAATTTCAATGTTTATGAATATGCCACCGATGACTTATCTGATATCCGTCATTGGTGGTATGGTAATTGCCATGTTTGTATTACCCCGCTTTGCTAACTCTACTGCTGGTATAGGGATTGTCTTTCTGATTACGGGTATGCTGGGATTTGGATTGGGGCCGATACTGAGCATGTATGCTTCTCTGCCTAATGGCGGGAATATCATTACACTATCGTTGGGCGGCACAGGTGTTATATTTATGGGTTTGTCTGCATATGCACTGACTACACGGAAAGATTTTAGTTTTCTGGGTGGTTTCTTGATGGTGGGTTTCTTGCTAGTGTTACTTGCTGCAGTAGCAAATATTTTCCTGGCGATACCTGCTATGTCATTAATGATTTCCGCTGTGGTTATCATGATTATGAGTGGTTTCATTCTGTATGATACCAGTCGGATTATTCATGGTGGTGAAACCAACTATGTGTTAGCGACTATTGGATTGTATATGACAATTTTCAATATCTTTATCAGCTTATTACAAATCCTGGGTATTATGGGTAATGATGACTGATTCCAAAATACCTGGATAATTCCTGAAACCCCGGTTTAACCGGGGTTTTGTTTTGAGTGGATAGGATTATGGAAGGTTCTTAGAATTATGGACTGGATGAAAATTATTTCTGCACTAGCATTGGTTATGTTTATTGTAATCCTGTTCCCGAGAGCCCGGGACATGGTGAAAAACAGTCCTAAAGGTACGTCTTCCGACTGGATGAGTTTCGTTATTCCCATGATAGGGATTGTTTTATTTATTATGCTTTTGATCAAACTGGTGTAATTCGAATTTTTTGCACGCAGCAACTGGCGAATCAATAGATCAGCAATCTTCTTGAAAAGATGCAAAGGTAAGTGTTTTTCAAGGGATAGATTGGGGATACTACTGACGTGAGACAGGAATCTCCAGATAAAATAAGGCAGGATTTTCTACTTTTAAAAAGAAATTCTTGGAAGCGTCAAAATAGCAATACCATTTTATAAACAGGGGAATATTGCTATAAAAATCATGATTTTTCCTTGTTAGGGCATCAGCGGCATGCTAGAATTTCCATTCGATTAATTAGCATGTAGAAGATATCTATAACTAAGAAAATCTAAGTTGCGGATAATAAGGAAATTCGGCCAAGGAAATGTAATTATCGTCAATCATGGTGTGGTTCTTACAAAACAGGATTCTGGCGTATGACTTCCGTAAGCTGGCTGAACAGAATAAACGTTCAGGTTTGTAGCGTTCTTAGTCGTACCTGAAATCTGTAAAATTAGTAATCATGTGGGGGGAAATATGAGAAGTAAATCAGCAGTAACCCTAGCGGGGGTATCCGCTCTTGCTTTGTACTCAAGTATGGCGGTAGGGTCTAAGTATAATTTGCCCGAGCCGCAAAGCATCATAGCGCAAGAAATCTATGATATGCATATTTGGCTTATGTGGATATGTTTAGCCATTTTTATCGGCGTATTTGGAGTTATGTTTTATTCCATACTCAAACATCGTAAATCTCTGGGCTATAAGGCAGCAAATTTTCATCATAGTACTACAGTTGAAATTATCTGGACGGTGATACCCTGTCTTATTCTTGTTGTAATGGCGCTGCCGGCAACGAAAACGGTTATTGCAATGAAGGATACTTCAAGTCCTGATATGACGATTAAGGCAACCGGTTACCAGTGGATGTGGGGTTATGATTATCTGCAGGGTGAAGGTGAAGGAATCAGTTTTTATAGTAAATTGTCAACACCAAGAGCCCAGGTCGAAAATAAAGAACCTAAAGGCGAGAACTATCTACTGGAAGTTGATAATCGCGTAGTCGTGCCAGTCGGTAAAAAAGTACGCATTATTCTGACAGCAAATGATGTGATCCATGCTTGGTGGGTGCCGGCGCTGGGTATTAAACAAGATGCTATTCCAGGCTTTATTCGTGACACATGGTTCACAGCAGACACTCCGGGAATTTATCGCGGGCAGTGTGCTGAGTTGTGCGGCAAGGATCATGGATACATGCCGATTGTGGTAGAAGTGATGGAAGCAGGTGAATATACTCAATGGGTGGCTGCTCAATCAGGTGCATCTGCAGTTAAGACATCAATGCGTTCAGATAAGTAAAAGGAGATAACTATGGCAGCAGTACATGGTGACGCACACGGTCACGGACATGATGATCATCACCCGAGCGGAATAATGCGTTGGGTAACGACGACCAATCATAAAGACATTGGTACGATGTATCTATGGTTCAGTTTTGCTATGTTTCTGGTGGGTGGAACATTGGCAATGGGAATACGGGCTGAGTTATATCAGCCAGGCATCCAAATATTACAACCTGAGTTATTCAATCAATTTACCACATTGCATGGTCTGATAATGGTGTTTGGTGCCATTATGCCGGCCTTTGTGGGGTTTGCAAACTGGCAAGTACCGATGATGATTGGTGCGCCAGATATGGCTTTTGCTCGGATGAATAACTGGAGTTTCTGGTTATTGCCAGTAGCAGCAACCCTCTTGGTTAGCTCGTTTTTTGTACCGGGTGGTGCCGCAGCAGGTGGTTGGACATTTTATCCGCCACTTTCAACACAAGGCGGTTTGGGCGTAGATCTAATGATATTTTCAGTTCATATTTTAGGTGCATCCTCAATTATGGGCTCAATTAATATCATCACGACCATTTTGAATATGCGGGCGCCCGGCATGACAATGATGAAAATGCCTATGTTTGTATGGACATGGCTGATTACTGCCTATTTATTGGTTCTGGTTATGCCAGTGCTGGCGGGTGTAGTAACCATGCTGCTGACAGATCGTCATTTCGGCACAAGTTTCTTTAATGCGGCCGGCGGTGGGGATCCAGTGATGTTCCAGCATATTTTCTGGTTCTTTGGTCACCCGGAAGTTTACATCATGATTTTGCCATCATTTGGTATTGTCTCTGAAGTAATTCCAACCTTCTCACGCAAACCATTGTTTGGTTATTCATCAATGGTGTATGCAACCGCATCCATCGCGATATTATCTTGCGTTGTGTGGGCACATCATATGTTTACAGCAGGTATGCCAACTGTGGGACAGTTGTTCTTTATGTATGCGACGATGTTGATTGCTGTTCCAACAGGGGTGAAAGTTTTTAACTGGACGGCAACCATGTGGCGCGGATCGATGACATTCGAGACACCAATGCTGTTCGCGATTGGATTTATCTTCCTGTTTGTGATCGGTGGTTTCAGCGGCGTGATCTGTGCGATTGTTCCGATTGATATACAGGTTCAAGATACTTACTATGTCATTGCTCACTTCCACTATGTGCTAGTGTCTGGCTCACTGTTTGCTTTGTTTGCTGGCGCATACTATTGGATACCGAAGTGGACAGGTCGTATGTACAATGAAACGTTAGGTAAGTGGCACTTTTGGTTATCCATGTTTTTCTTTAACATGACATTCTTTGTTCAGCATTTCTTGGGATTAGCAGGAATGCCACGTAGAATTCCAGACTACAATTTGCAATTTGCTGATTTCAACATGATTTCCAGTCTTGGAGCATTTGGATTTGGGTTGACGCAACTTCTTTTCCTCTACATTATGATTAATTGTATTCGTAGTGGAGAAAAAGCACCGCAGATGCCATGGGATGGCGCAACAACATTGGAATGGACGCATTTGCCAACACCAGCGCCATATCATAGTTTTGAGAAGCCACCGATTGTTAAGTAAAAGACAGTAAGAGAAAAACGTATGTCACAAGAAACAGAATTAAAGCGTAAGAAGCTTAGAACAGCGATGTTTCTGTTAATTACAGTTGTAGCCCTTTATTTGGTGATTATTGTAAAACAATGGTAGAAAGCAAATCAAAAGTCAATGTAGTGATGATGAAAAAGTTGCTTATTTTCACATTAGTTATGTTTGTTTTTGGTTATGCGCTAGTACCATTTTATGAAAAGTTCTGCGAAGTCACCGGAATCAATAATTTGCTGCAACCGGATGTGCGGACTAAAGAAACCCGTGTGGATGAAGGGCGCTGGATAACTGTAGAATTTGATGCCAATACAAGGGGTTTACCCTGGCAATTCAGACCCCTGCAGACCAGTGCTCGCATTCATCCGGGTGAACCGGTCAATGTGATGTATGAAATTGTTAATAATTCAGATCGTGAAATTAACGGGCAGGCAATACCTAGTTATAGCCCACGATTTCTGGATAAATATTTGAAAAAATTTGAGTGTTTTTGTTTCACAAAACAGGTGCTTGAACCAAATGAAACCAGGCAGATGCCAGTGCAATTCGTAATTGAACCAAGCTTGCCTGCAGATATACACACTGTGACTATTTCATACACTTTTTTTGAACTGCCAGATGGCGCAAGTCCGGCTAAAAAATAAGGAACCAAAGTTTGGACAAAATTACTAAAAAAACAGCAAATGCGAGTGTTTGGCAAATTGCTAAGGCAGTAATTTCCGCTTTTATGGGAATTCGAAAAAAAAGTGATCTTGAAAATGATGCTGCGACATTAAAACCAGCTCAAGTAATTATTGGTGGAATTATCGGAGGTTTGCTTTTTGTAATTGGCGTGTTGTTACTGGTTAAGTTGGTTCTTAGTTAGAAATTGAATAAATCATAAGTAGGAGGAGATCAGAATGAGTCAAGAATCCGGGCACTATTATGTCCCAGCTCCATCGGCATATCCAATAATTGGATCGACCGCGCTATTATTTTTGGGATCGGGTGCTGCCCTGACCATGAATAAAATTGAGCTTGGTTATGGTCTTTTGGCGATAGGCTTTGCTATCCTGATTTATATGTTATTTGGATGGTTTGGGACTGTAGCAAGAGAAAGTGAAAGTGGTAAATTTAATAGTCAGGTAGATAAATCCTTTCGATGGGGCATGAGTTGGTTTATTTTGACCGAGGTAATGTTCTTCTGTGCATTTTTTGGTGCGTTATTTTACATGCGTAATTTATCGATACCGTGGCTGATAGAAGAAAGCACCGTATTGGGAAACTCATTTTGGTCTGCATATGATGGCGCATGGCCAACTGCGGGTCCTGGTGTGCATGAGCAATTTACTCCAATGGGTGCATGGGGCTTGCCAGCATTCAATACACTGTTACTTTTATTATCAGGTGTAACGTGTACTTTGGCGCATCATGCGTTGAAAGAAAACAGACGTGATGGTCTAAAGAAATGGCTGCTGGCTACTATATTTTTAGGTGCTTTATTCATAGGTTGCCAAGCTTACGAATATATCCACGCCTATAATGATCTCAACCTGAAAATGACCACGGGTGCCTATGGCTCGACATTCTTTATGTTGACGGGTTTTCATGGTTTCCATGTAACCGTGGGTGCAATCATGTTGACGGTCATCTACTTCCGTAGCGTAGCCGGGCACTTCTCACCTGAGCATCACTTTGGTTTCGAAGGTGTGGCTTGGTACTGGCACTTTGTTGACGTGGTATGGTTGGGTCTGTTTATATTCGTATATTTGATGTAAGTAGGTAGTAAAAAAGATTCCGGCTTTTGCACCAGATAATAGATACCAGAAAAGAATACTTCTCACTTCTGGTGGCGTGTAAAGGTCTGGAATCTTTTGTTTTTGAATTAAGAAAAGAAACTCCATTGGTTTTTTTCTAAAGCTGACTGATAAGCTAGGTTCTATTTCATAGAATAGCAGTCAATCGAGTATCAAAATTTATACAGACAGAAAATGATTGTATTGGGATACCGCTTTGAGCCAAAGTTATGGGTAATCTTTGTTACGGCAGTATTTGTAATCATTTTTATCGAATTAGGTAAATGGCAATTATCTCGTGCCGATGAAAAAAATGCACGGCACGAGCAACTTGCACAACACGCAAAGCAACCTCCGGTCACATTGCCAGGAACTTTAGTAAAGCTAGAAGATTTTCAGTATCGTGAAGTCGAGGTGAGAGGTGAGTATCTAGCTGAGCATACGATATATCTGGACAATAAAACTTACCAAGGGCGAGCGGGTTATCACATCATCACACCACTTAAAGTTTCAAATGGCCCACTGCATGTTGTGATCAACAGAGGCTGGATTGCAACAGGGTATGACCGATCAGTATTGCCGCAGATTACTGAAATTAAGGGTGAAGTAAAGGTGACGGGCTTGGTGGTATCGCCAGAATTGAGAACTCTGAAGCTCTCTGATAAGGTAACACCCGGTGTAGTCTGGGATAATTTTAATTTGCAACGTTATCAGGAAATAACGAGACTGGAAATGCAGCCTCTGATGATATTGCAGAAAGATCAAGTGGAAGACGGATTGATACGCGATTGGGATAGACCCGATTCAGGTGCTGCCAAAAATTTAGGCTATGCCGTCCAATGGTTTTTATTAGCGGCTACAGCAATAATTATTTTTTTAGTATTGAATGTTAAACGAAAAAATTCAAAAATCGAATCGACGTAAGTTTTTGCTACTGCTGGCATTAATGTGCGCACCGGTTGTTATTTCTTATACGCTATATTTTCTGGAATACAGACCGGAAAGTAAACACTATGGAGATCTGATACCTATCGTTAAAGTTATTGGGGCAGGTACCAATCAAAGTGATAATACGATCCTCCGAATGAAGGATCTGCATGGCAAATGGATACTCGTAACCATAGATTCAGGCTACTGTGATGAGGCCTGCCAGGAAAAGTTATATTTCATGCGCCAAGTGCGATTGGTGCAAGGTAAAGAAAAGCATCGGATTGAACGATTATGGCTTATCAACGATAACGTTATCCCGGATGCCGAATTAGTAAAGCAATATGAAGGCACACTCTTTGTCAATGCAAAAGATAGTGAAATACTCGGTTTCATCGAAACTAGAGAATCGCAGACTAAGCACATCTACTTAATTGATCCGATTGGTAATTTAATGATGCGCTTTCCTGAGAACGTGGATGGCACAAAAATGGGTCATGATATAAAAAGATTGTTACATGTTTCACAGTTAGAGCATTAACAACACAAAGTATGTTCATGTCGAAGCAAAATCGGCATGGATCAAAAGATAAGAATATTCAATTCAAATGAATAGAGGAGATCAAAGGCATGTCTACTAGTATGACTTGGCATGAAACAGCATCGCGAATCAACCAGTTTTACCGTTTGACCAAGCCGCGTGTTGTATCGCTGATTGTTTTTACCGCAGTGATTGGTATGTTCCTGGCAGTACCTGGCGCAGTTCCTTTAGATACCTTGATATTAGGAACAATTGGTATTGCGCTTGTAGCTGGAGCAGCGGCTGCATTGAATTGCTTGGTGGAACAAAAGATGGATGCGGTCATGGCACGCACAAAAGGCAGACCACTGCCGCAAGGGAAAGTCAGCGTGCCGGAGACATTGTTTTTTCTGACGATTGTCGGTGGATTAGGGCTCTTCATTTTATTTGAATGGATTAATGCATTGACCATGTGGTTGACGCTGGGAACCTTTGTGGGATATGCCATTATTTATACCATTATACTGAAGCCTCTGACACCGCAGAATATCGTAATAGGCGGCGCATCCGGCGCTATGCCGCCAGTATTGGGTTGGACAGCGGTAACAGGTGAGATAACGGCGGATGCATTGTTGTTGTTTTTGATTATATTTGCCTGGACGCCACCCCATTTCTGGGCGCTCGCACTGTACAGAAAGAATGAATATGCCTCGATTGGTATGCCGATGCTTCCCGTGACGCATGGCGATCAATTTACACGCTTACATGTTTTGCTCTACACGGTTATTCTGTGTATTGTCACGATTCTGCCGTATATCACACAAATGAGTGGATTGATCTATCTGGCGAGCGCAGTGGTACTGAATGGTATTTTTATGTATTACGCCATTGAAATTTATCGTAATTATAGTGATCAACTGGCACGCGAAGCGTTTCGCTTCTCGATACTGTATTTAGCGCTGCTATTCGTAGCATTGCTGGTAGACCATTACTTCTTTTTCTAGTTTCAAGAATTAATTGAATTCAGAAATACTGCGCTTGTAATATTCGTTGATCAGTTTCAGTTATCACCGGTAAGAAAGAGAAGCTGATAAGGTGGATAACAGATAGTGCAAGCGCAGAATTAAGTGAGAATTCGGACTTACTCAGTTTATGGAAATAATTTTCCGGGGTTGAGAATGTTGTTGGGATCAAACAATCGTTTGATATTTTTCATTAAATCCAACGTTGCGCCATCAACTTCTTTCGTCACAAAAGCGCGTTTCTCGCTACCAATGCCGTGTTCGCCGGATAATGTGCCCCTAAGGTTGATGACCAGATCAAAAATTTTATTTAAACATTGTTCTGCTCGTGCGACTTCATCCGGATCATCCGGGTTAATCAACAGATTCACATGAATATTGCCATTGCCGGCATGACCAAAATTTACGTTGGATAATCGGTACTGAGCACTGAGTCGCGTCAGGCCACTCAAAAATTCAGGTAATGCAGTAACCGGCACCACAACATCTTCATTAATCTTCCTGGGTGCAATTTCACGCAATAAAGGGGATAAAGCTTTACGTGCTTTCCACAGCGCTGTAGTATTTTCCACCTGACTGGCAAGAATCAATTCATCAGCTTGGCATGCCCCAAGAATTGCAGTTATCGCATCAGAAATATCGTTATTGGAACCATCGACTTCAATCATGAGCATGGCATGAGTATCCGATGGCAGCATGTCGGGATAGCGGCCACGAATCAGGTTCAACGAGCCGGAATCCAGGAACTCGAGCGCGCTGGGCAGTTGTGGCAGCGACATGATTTTTACGATAGCCGATGTGCAACTGGGTAGATCGCGAAAATGAGCCGTAATACCGGCAATCACACCGGGCAGCGCCGTGAGTTTTAATGTCGCCTCGGTAATAACTGCCAGCGTGCCTTCCGAGCCGATCAAAAGACGGGTCAAATCGTAGCCGACAACGCCCTTGGTGGTATAGCAGCCGGTTGTAATGAAATCTCCCGCGCCCGTCACAGCTTTTAAACCTAGAACATGCTCCCGTGTCGTGCCATATTTAACGGCATGCGGTCCGCCCGCGCTGGTGGCAATATTCCCACCGATGCTCGAGAACAGCGCACTGGAAGGATCAGGCGGCCAGAAAAAACCATGCGGTTTGGCGGCATCCTGAACCGATTGATTGAGTACGCCCGGTTCGGCCACAACCACACGATTTGCAGGATCTATCGAGATGATATTGAGCATACGCTCCATCGATAAGGCGATACCGCCAAATTCTGGCAAGCTGCCGCCGGCTGTGCCGGTTCCGCGCCCACGGGGAATCAGCGGAATCCGGTATTGATTGCATAATGAAACGATGTGTTGTACTTCCTGCGTTGTTAACGGAAATAAAACAGCATCCGGCGGAAAAATTTTACGGCTGTTGTCGTAAGCGTAGGTATAGCAATCAACCGGATCGGTATAAAAGCGATCCGGCGGGAATGCCTCCTGTAGATCAGCTAACAGATTAGCTGGTAACATCAGTGAAAATTAACCGGGAGAGGTATTAATTCAGATATTCAAATACCTTCACAACTTTGCCTACGCCAGCGGTTGAACTGGCAATCCGGGCGGCATTGTCGGCTTCCTGACGTGTAACCACGCCGAGCAGATAAACCACTTTATTCTCTGTCACGATTTTAACGTGGTTGATCTGAAACTTGCGCTCAGCCAGAAAACGAGCTTTTACCGTGGAAGTGATCAGCGTGTCGTTGCTACGGGAAGCCAGCGAAGTATTCCCGGCAACGGCGATTTCATTGTAAATTTTACGCACATTATCAACACCCATCATTAGTTTCTCAATATCCGCCTTAATGGTTGCATTGGGAGCTTCGCCGGTTAACAGGACGATACGGTTGTAACTGGTTACGTTGATGTGCACAGTATTGCCGAATTGCTGATAAATGCGCCGTGAACCTTTTAATTCGATGCCTTCATCTTCAATGAACATGCCGCTGGTTCTGCGATCTTCCGAGATATAAGTTCCCGTTCCCGCCGCCGTCCCAATGGCAAACATCGGCACACAGCCTGCCAGAAAAGGCAGGCATAAAATAAGTGACAGCCAGTATTGATTAATATATTTCATTGCATTGACTCCACAGAATTCAAAATTTCATGGCTGATAATACAGTAAAATAGCCGGATAACGAATAACCAATTGCCTAAAGCGCGGTCCGCCAAAGCTTGGCTTAACGGGAATGATGAGCACAGAAGAATACCAAAATACACTGAACGGACAAATAATAAGCGCTGGTAAAAATCGAGCTTCGTCAGCAATGCTGGGTGTTGCTGCGGGGGAAGACCGCTATCTGATACCGATGACCGAAGTCGGCGAAGTCATACCGGTACCCAAGCTGGCGCCCGTTCCGCTTACCCAACCCTGGTTTCTTGGTTTGGCCAATGTGCGCGGAGATCTCTACGGAATTACCGATTTGGGCGTTTATCTTGGCGGCCACTCAACGTCATTCAATTTAAAATCAAGAATATTACTGGTTTCGCCAGGCAATAAGATATATGGCGGTTTTATGGTTTATAGCATGCTGGGAATCAGGAATCTGTCTGAATTTACACCGGCTAAATCAGGCAAGAAAAAGCTGCCTAACGGCATTAACCGGCAATATGAAGACACAGAAGGACGGTTATGGCGGGAATTAAGCTTGCTGGAATTGATGAAAGATGAAAAGTTTTTGCAGATTGCCCACGGCTGAGCGGCCTGGCGCGTATTATATTTAATCGTATGATTTTTTTAGAATTAAATAAGCATAAATGATTGAGAGAACCATGTTAAATCCCCAAACGATTGCGAAAGACAAAGCCAAGATTCTGGCTGAGGCGTTGCCCTATATCCAACGTTTTCATG
>CAKKRO010000030.1:5487-20734 GCA_919902625.1 Nitrosomonadaceae bacterium | reverse complement strand
TAAGCGGCCAGGTTATTGGTGTTTTGTGTCATGGTTTTATTGCTTTTCTCATTTTATGCGGTTCAGCAAAGCGATTACAGAGATTACGCTTTTATTTGAGAAGTCTTCCTGCAGTCAAATGACCTTGACGATTTTTCAATCATTAACATCAAGTTTGACCAGAGAAGATTACTGTACCATCATTTGTTGGCTGTCTTATTTTTAGTCTCAGTCGTTCCAGTTAAAGGATGTTGCCTCACTATGCCCATATATTCACACAATAGGCTTGGGATATTAAACCTATTTTTGCTTATTGCTATCGCAACGGTAGCGCCCACTGTTTTTGCGGAGGCAAAATATCCGGTCAAGCTGGAATTTGAGACAATAGATCAGCAGGCGGTCAGTACGCTACTTAACGATCAGAGCGTGCCAAGCATCATTGCATCCAGTTGGAATAAAGCGAATGAAAAATTCTCAGCAAGACCACCGAGCGGCAAAATCGCCCAATACGATCTTAACGGCGATGGCGTAGCAGAAGTTTTTCTGTATCTGTCTGGCCATGGGTTGTGTGGTAGCGGTGGTTGTCACCTCATCATTTTTCAATTTAATAAAGAAAATAAAAAACTGGCGTATAAAACGGCACGCAGCAGTTCTGACGACATACTGATACTTGGCAGCGTAACGAGTGGCCATCATAACCTCGCAATCCGCTTAATGGATGGCGTCAGTATGACCCGCGCGGAAGCCTATACTTTATATCAATGGAGAAACGCTGATTTAGAACAAACTGACGAAACCATCCTGTTTCAACCGCCGAAAGATAATTGTGGCTAAAACATATCAAGACTATTTTGACACACTGGGTTTTAGAGAGTCATCCAGTATCCCTGGCGGTACTCAACACTATGACACGCAAAATAGCGCCGGTTTTATTGGAAAGTATCAATTTGGTGAAGCTGCGCTTTTTGATCTGGGCTACTATGGCGTCGATAAAAGTGACCATAATTTGTTTAAAAATGATTGGGCGGGTAACTGGTCAGGAAAGGGTGGCATCAATAGTAAGCAGGACTATCTTAATACGGGTTGGGTTCAGGAAACTATCATTCAAGATTGGCACGAAATTTTATGGGGAAGAATAAAGTTTCTGGGGATTGATAAATACGAAGGACAGATTCTGAATGGCCATCAAATAACCATCTCTGGCATGCTGGCAGCGTCACATCTTATCGGCGCAGGAAGCTCATCATCAGATGTTGCCGGTTTAAAAGGCTGCCTGTTGTCAGGCGCGATATTCAGCCCTGCTGATGGGAACGGAACCACTGCCGATGAATACATGACATTTTTTGAAGGCTTCCAAACACCTTTCATTGCTGATCATAGCAAAGCGGAAATAATTACGGGCGGCGCAGGAAAAGATGTTTTGAGCGGCTTCGAAGGAAATGACACTTTAAACGGGAACGAAGATATCGACACTGCGAACTATAGCAGTCATTTTGCTGATTACGATAAAAACAAGAATGCTGATGGAATCTGGACGATAAAACATAATAATGGCGGATCGGATGGCACGGACACTCTCAGCAATATTGAGCGCCTCAACTTCTCTGACAGTTCACTCGCCCTTGATCTCGATGGAAACGCCGGCATCACTGCAAAGACACTGGGTGCTGTATTCGGCAAGGAATCGGTTTCAAACAAGACGTTTGCCGGTATTGGGCTGAGTTTGCTCGATGGTGGCATGAGCTACGAAGCATTGATGCAGTTAGCCATTAATGCGGCACTTGGCGCTAATGCAACCAATCATACGGCGGTTGTCGACTTGCTGTACGCAAACGTGGCCGGTTTTGCACCCGCTACCGCTGACGAGACCTACTTCGTCGGATTGCTGGATTCAGGCGCACATAGCGTTGCCTCGATTGGAATCATGGCAGCGGATATGGCACTCAATGAGGTAAACATCGATCTTGCGGGGTTGTCTCAGAGGGGATTGGAATATTTTTTTGTTACGGTTTAACCGTATTGAAGATTCTCAAACAGGTGAAAATAGATATTAGAAGCGGCAAATATTGGATATTGATTTACACTATAGTTTTGTGACTAACTGTGTATTGATGTAAGGGGGGGCGATGACATTTCTGTCAATAATGGTGCCAATTGCTGTGTTAACAATGAGTTTTTAATTCTGAATTATTATGATTGAGCGGCGTAATTTCTATCGAATTCTTCATGTCCAACCGGATGCTCCGATGGCGGTGATTAAAGAGAATTACCGTGTATTGATGCAGAAACTTAAGCTTCATCCTGATCTGGGTGGCCCGGATTGGAGCGCAAGTTTACTCAATGTTGCTTATAACACACTTCGGGATCCGCTTAAGCGAGCTGCTTATGACCGTGAATTGCTGAATCGCTATCATATTAAAACACTCAGTCAGGGCGCATTTAGCTCGAATACGAATCCAGATATGGAAAAGCAAGGGGCTAAACGGACTGCAACGCTGAATCAACGTAACTATTATCGGATACTTCAGGTTCAATCCGATGCTCCGATCGCAGTAATTACGGCAAGTTATCGGGTTCTGAAAAAGAGCTTGCCGCAAGATGCAGTGTTACTTGATGAGGCCTATCGAGTTCTTTCGAATCCTGCAACGCGCAAACAGTATGACGCGATATTTGCGGGTAGTTTATTTAATGTTTCTGAAGAATCTGCTCAAGTAAATGCCGATCTGACCGGGCTTTCAGTGGATATCAGAAGTACATCCCAGTTTACTGTGGAACCTTACCGGACGGTGATCACTCATTATTGTTCTTTCTGTAAAACTCCGTATGTGCCGCAGACGAGCATATATCAGAGTGAAAGCTGTCTGGAGTGTGCAAGCCCATTGTTTATTCTGGAACAAGAAAATCTTGGGTCATCGTGCCGGACCATGATGCGGATCAATATAAAGGGTGAGTTTTCTTTTTACTTATTCTGGCCGGGTAAGCCTTATCGTGGTTTGTTCCAAGATTTGTCGCCCACGGGAATACGTTTCTTAACCGGGGTGGCACTTGATCCGCATGACATTATAAAAATTGATGCGCCTAACTTTCAAGCGGTGGCTGAAGTTACGCATAAACGCGATGAAGGCAGTGAGATTTCCGTTGGGACTCGTTTTATTGCCGTGAAGTTTGATCAACGCCATGGAAACTTTGTCACGGCGCAAGCATAAAGATTGAGTGTGTTGAAGTACCAATATTTTCTTGAATCTCGGGATAGATCAGATTAAGTTAATCGGTATTTTGAAATACGCAATACCATTTTCTTCGGCTGGCGGCAATTTCCCAGCCCTGATGTTTGTCTGTATTGATGGCAGTAATAAAGTGGGCATTTCCAGCGTGGCATCCCGCCGGCTACGCATCGTAACAAATTCCTCCTCGGTGATGCCGTCATGCGCATGGATGTTATGGGCACGTTGTTGTGCAACGGTGCTTTCCCACTCTGCAGAGCGATGGGCGGGTGGATAATCATGGCACATCAATAACCTGGTTTCCGGTGGAAATGCCAGTAACTTCTGAATAGATCTAAATAACAGGTGTGCATCTCCACCTGGAAAATCAGCCCGGGCAGTACCAACATCCGGCATGAAAAGCGTGTCACCGGCAAAGATGGCATTGTCAAATTGATATGCCATGTCAGCGGGTGTGTGACCGGATACAGAGATTGCTTTCGCTGTTAATTTGCCTACCTGAAATAGCTCGCCATCAGCAAACAGATGATCAAAATGATGGCCGTCAGGAATAAATTCATCGCTTAGGTTGAAAATCCTCTTGAAGGTTTCTTGAACAGCGGGAATGCCGCTGCCGATAGCAGTTTTCCCACCCAATTGATTCTTAAGATAATCCGCTGATGACAGATGATCGGCATGCGCATGTGTTTCAAGTATCCATTTGACTGATAATTGTTGCTGGTGAATAAACCCAATGAGTTTATCAGCCGAGTGCGTACGTGTTCTGCCTGATTTCGGGTCGTAATCCAGAACTGGATCGATAATGGCGCAGTTTCCCCCCGGTTCATCAAAAACAACATAGCTGATAGTCCATGTTGTTGAATCAAAAAATGCCTTGATATTGGGTGTCATTTTATTCTCCTTGAATTTGTCATTATTATATAATACAATAAAATATATTGTATATTTATAAATTTAATGCGTGGGTATCAGTGTGAATATCTACTTGGATTCAATACCATGGCATGCAGTAGCTGGCGGCTTGGTGATCGGTATCGCGGTTACCCTGTTATTGCTATTTAACGGACGTATCGCAGGTATATCGGGCATCATCGGTGGACTATATAGAATGCAGAGAGGCGATATCAGTTGGCGTATGGCTTTTATTTCAGGGCTTGTTCTATCGGCAGTCATCTGGAAGCTCTTTTTTATTTTACCGGAGATACATATTAAAGCCAGCTATACGGTACTGGCACTTGCAGGCTTGCTGGTTGGTTATGGTACGCGTCTGGGATCGGGCTGTACCAGTGGTCATGGGGTATGCGGGTTATCAAGATTATCGCCGCGCTCAATTGCAGCGACCCTGGTGTTTATGTTTGCTGGTTTTGCGACAGTCTATTGGGTGCGGCATGTATTGATCGCACAGTCTGGATGACTATGATTATCAGGAGGGATTAAATGATTAACTTTATGGCGTTGCTATCAGGGCTTATTTTCGGTTTGGGAATTATCCTGTCTGGCATGGTGAATCCAGAAATAGTCCTGGCATTTCTTGATATCACAGGTAACTGGGATTCTTCATTGATATGGGTCATGGCAAGTGCAGTCGCTGTAGGTTTGATTGCTTTTGCGCTGGCAAAAAAGCGTAAGCAGAGTTACCTGGGCTCATCCATGAATATCCCTGTTGCCACAAAAATAGATCAACGATTGTTTTTAGGAAGTCTTGTGTTTGGGATAGGCTGGGGGATGGCCGGTATTTGTCCTGGACCGGCATTGGTGCTGGTTGGAACGGGTAGTCATGAAGCTTTTATATTCTTGATTGCAATGCTGCTTGGAATGGGTGTTTATGAGACTATGCAAGCGCGTGGATAGATCGCTTATAGAGGATAGAAATAAGTTAGAATTTGAGTCTTCCCCATCAGGAATGGATTTATTATTCAGGCGTTATAGAGAGGTACGCTCAAATGTTCAATAAGAATAAATTATGAAAACAGAACCAGCGCTACATGACATTGCAGCATTACATTCATCCGCTTCTGATGCTTGCGCTTTGCTGAAAATACTGGCGAATGAAGATCGATTGCTCATTTTATGCAAACTGAGTCAAGGTGCCCTGAATGTGGGTGAATTAGAGGAGTTGCTGGGTATTCGCCAACCCACGCTTTCTCAGCAGCTAACGGTACTGCGTGAAGAAAATCTGGTGGCAACAGAGCGTAAGGGTAAATATGTTTATTATAGTTTAGCCAGTCTGGAAGCCATTAAAATTATGGAAACGTTATTTAATCTTTACTGTAAAAAGCACTCTGCCTCATAGAGCGAAAGCCCATAACAATGCATATGATCAGTATCACGATAAAGTAACCGATTAATAAAGGAAAGAGACATGGGCATTGTTATCACCAAGCTAGATCATAAATTATCTGTAACCGGCCAAGTGAGCATTGATGATCTTACCGGGATTGCCGCAGCCGGTTATAAATCGATTATTTGTAACCGCCCGGATTATGAAGGCGGCGCGGCCCAACCGGCCAGCGAGGAACTGGAAGCCATGGCGAGATCACTGGATATCACCTTTGTCTATTTGCCGGTCAGGATAGGCGCCATATCCGCTGGAGCGTGCCGAGGCTTTTCAAAAACTCAAGGCTGAGCTGCCTAAGCCGATTCTTGCCTTCTGTGGTTCTGGCAGACGTGCAACTGCTTTGCATGAAATGACCCGGCAGGATGAAACCGACGAACAACAATCCGTGGCGGCGGCCTGTAACTGGGGCGATGCTTTTGATGTGGTTGTCATCGGAGGCGGTTCGGCGGGTATCGGAGTCACAGCGAGCCTGCTCAAACGGCGGTCCACTCTGCGTATTGCGATTGTCGAACCGAGTAGCAAACATTATTACCAGCCAGCCTGGACGCTGGTGGGTGGCGGTGCTTATGACATCGCAGAAACAATGAGGCCAATGGTTGATGTTATTCCCAGGCATGCTGAATGGATTCAGGCGGCTGCGTCCGGTTTTGATCCAGAGCATAACAAGGTGCAATTGGCGGATGGCCGTATCATCGGTTATCAGCAACTGATTGTTTGTCCGGGTATTCATCTGGCATGGGAAAAGATTGAAGGACTGGAAGAAACATTGGGTAAAAATGGCGTGACTTCAAACTATCGTTATGATCTGGCGCCTTATACCTGGTCGTTGGTGCAAGATCTCAAAGCCGGGAAGGCGATATTTACTCAACCGCCGATGCCTATCAAGTGTGCGGGTGCGCCACAAAAAGCCATGTACCTTGCCTGTGATCACTGGAGGCATGCGCGTTGCTTAGACAAGATGGATGTTGAGTTTAATACGGCTGCCGCCGTGTTGTTTGGTGTGGCTGATTTTGTTCCGCCCCTGATGGAATATGTCAAACGCTACAATGCGAAACTGTTATTCCATTCTAATCTGGTCAAAGTAGACGGGATTCACAAGACGGCCTATTTTGAAATGAAAGACAGTAATGGGAATGTAACCCTCGAAGCGAAACCTTTTGATATGCTGCATGTGACCCCGCCCCAAACGGCCCCGGATTTTCTTCGCAATAGCTCTTTAGCGGATGCCAGCGGTTTTTGCAAAGTGAATGAAAAAACACTTCAGCATACGGATTATCCCAACATATTTTCATTAGGAGATGCCTGTTCATCACCCAATGCGAAAACGGCGGCAGCCGCCAGAAAACAAATTGTCGTAGTGGCCGAGAATCTTTTGGCGGCCAAGGAAGACCGGGAATTGACAGCGGCCTATGATGGTTACGGGGCCTGTCCATTGACGGTAGAAAATGGCAAAATAATCCTTGCTGAATTTGGTTTTGGCGGGAAATTATTGCCTACATTCCCATTGGATCCAACGATACCCAGAAAGCTCAACTGGTTTCTCAAGACAACCATTTTTCCATGGATCTACTGGAACGTCATGCTAAAAGGCAAAGAATGGCTTGCCCGGCCGGGTAAGTCATAGTTATACCGGTGGAAATTCTGTTAACCAGTATTCTGCTGGGCGCCTGTACAGGTGTGGTGCTGGCACTGACGGGTGCCGGCGGCACTATTATCGCAGTGCCTTTGCTGATATTTGGATTGCATCTGGTTATTGCCGAGGCCGCTCCCATCGCTTTGCTGGCCGTATGTTTGTCGTCGGCTGCGGGCGCGCTATTTGCACATAGACAGGGGAAAGTGCGTTATCGGGCTGCGGGGTTTATTGCCATTACCGGTGTAATGACCGCGCCTGCCGGCATATGGCTGGCGCAGAAACTGCCGAATGTGCCTTTGACTATCCTGTTTGCACTGGTTTTACTTTATGTTGCAGTTGACATGTTGCGTCAGAGTAAACGGCAGAATGATCAGGCAATAGCAGAAGTCCCGGATTGCCGCCCCCGGACTTCTTCAATCCCTTGTCAGCTCGAGTATGCCGGGGGACGTTTAATATGGACTTGGCCATGTGCCCGTGCGTTAGCGTTTTCGGGGGCCATAGCCGGATTTCTGTCCGGTTTGCTAGGTGTGGGAGGAGGTTTTGCCATTGTGCCGGCGTTGAAAAAAGCGACCAATCTTCCAATGCAATCCATTCTTGCAACATCATTGGCAGTCATTGCGCTCATTTCTTTAATAGGCGTTACATTTGCGGCTATTTTGGGTGGAATGAACTGGGCTATCGCCTTGCCTTTCTCTGCCGGTGCACTGACCGGTATGTTGATCGGACGCATCTTTGCCGCCCGTCTTGCTGGCCCAAAACTACAGCAAGGTTTTGCTGTAGTTGCGATGGGTGTGTCAGTAGGGATGATTATTCGATTATTCTGGATAACCTGATTTTATGCGGAAGAAAGTCAGGGGTTATGTCAAGAGCTTAATTTAACAGGGAAGCCCGGACTTTTTCTTCCATCGGCGGGCGCATGCCTATTTTGCGGCCCTCCTCAAGCGCTGCTTCCGGATCAACGCCTTTGCTGATTTGATAGCTGGCCCACATGGCACCGGCCCGATTGCCTGATCCGCAATGAATGAGTACGGGCATCTGCGCTGTTTCGATTGCTTTCGTAAATCTGGCCAATTGCTCGGCACTGATGCCCGCCACTGTCATGGGTATGTTGATATAGGTCATGCCCGCTGCATCGACCAATGCTTTTTCCTCGTCCGTTCCTTCATTGGCAGTACGCAAATCAATAATCGTTTTAAAGTTATGTGCCGCCAATAATTGTGCGCCCCCATCTCCAATGAGGCCGGATGTTGCAACTTGTGTTGAGATTCGATAGTAATTGTGGACCGTGCTGACCTGATGTCCGAATGGGGTCCGGTTGGCGGCTTGTACTGTGCTCGCCAGCAAGATCGCCACTAATGTCATGATGATGGTAAAGTATTTCATAGGAGGCCTCGTCTGCAGTGTTGAATGTTAATTGAAGTAAAGAATTGATAGTACCCATTGTAGCTTCACTGCTTAATTATATACAAACTATTCATACCAGCTCTAACCGGAAGCGCAGGCTCCCGGACCCAATTGAAGGTGATTTTTTATGCATCATGAACAAGCCTCGATACCCGATCAAATACCCGCATGGCATGGTTATTCGCCTCAGAAGGTGCTGGAAGTGCTTAGAACCGGGCATGCCGGGTTGTCGCAAACTGAAGCGAAGTTGCGTCTTGAGCAATATGGCGCGAATCGCTTAAAACCGCCCAAGCCGGAAAGCCCCATCATCCGTTTTTTGCTGCAATTTCATAATGTGCTGATTTATATTTTATTGGCTGCATCCGTACTGACCGCTGTTCTGGGGCACTGGGTGGATAGCGGCGTTATTCTCGGCGTTGTCGTGATCAACGCCATCATTGGCTTTATTCAGGAAGGCAAAGCGGAAAAAGCGCTGAATGCTATCCGGCGCATGCTGTCATTCAACGCAATGGTTCTGCGTGATGGACAACGGATGCAAATTCCTGCTGAAGCGCTGGTACCCGGTGACATTGTGTTGCTGCAATCCGGCGATAAGGTGCCCGCCGACTTACGGTTGCTCAGTTGCAAAAACCTGCGTATTGAAGAAGCGGCGTTAACCGGAGAATCTGAAGCCGTCGAAAAATCAATTCAACCCGTCGATGCAGTGACGGCCATCGGGGATCGTTTCTGTATGGCCTACTCGGGCACGCTGGTAGTTTATGGTCAGGGATTGGGTGTCGTGGTTGCCACCAGTCATCATACCGAGATCGGGCGCATCAGCCAGATGTTAGAGCAAGTCGAACAGCTTGTTTCACCTTTGTTCCGGCAAATGGCGATCTTTGGGCGCTGGCTGACAATGCTGATTTTATTGCTGGCAGCCGGTATTTTTGTTTATGGGTTGTTACTGCATGACTACCCCGCCAGTGAGATCTTTATGGCGGCAATCAGCATGGCTATTGCAGCGATTCCAGAGGGGTTGCCTGCCATCATGACGATTACGCTGGCGCTTGGCGTGCAGAATATGGCGCGACGCAATGCGATAATCCGCAGACTGCCGGCAGTGGAAACACTGGGGGCTGTGACGGTTATTTGTACCGATAAGACCGGCACGCTGACGCGTAATGAAATGACGGTGCAAAGTGTCATGACCGCGCATGATCAGTTACAAGTCAGTGGCGCGGGTTATGCGCCAACCGGGGGATTTAGCCGGGATGGAGAGGAAATTCTGATTGGCGGTTACACGGATATGCTGGAGTTGTTTCGGGCAGGATTGTTATGTAATGATGCATCGTTGCATCAGCGTGACGGTGCGTGGGTCATTCATGGCGATCCAACTGAAGGCGCATTGATTACCCTGGCCATAAAGGCATCATTGGATCCTGTTTTTGAACAGGAAGCACACCCGCGCACGGATGTGATTCCTTTTGAATCGGAACACCGTTTTATGGCGACGCTGCATCATGATCACGCCGGACATAGCCTGATTTATGTGAAAGGTGCCCCGGAAGAAGTGCTGGCCATGTGCAGTCATCAACGCAGTCTGGGGGAGGATTGTTCGATTCAACCGGATTTCTGGCATGCCAGAATACAGGAAGCCAGCGCAAAGGGGCAGCGCATCCTCGCCATGGCTAGCCGTGTGGCGCAGGCAGAACAGCAGATATTGGCTTTTCCTGATATTAAATCGGGGTTTACCTTGCTCGGACTGGTTGGCATTATTGATCCGCCGCGTGAGGAAGCCATTGTTGCCGTAGATCAATGCCATACAGCAGGCATTCGCGTCAAAATGATTACCGGGGATCATCGGATTACTGCCTGCGCCATTGGTGCAAAATTAGGTATCGGGGATGGCCGGCGTGCTGTCACCGGTGTTGAGCTGGATGGCCTGGATGACGCACAACTGCGTCAAGTGGTGGCGGAAGTCGATATTTTTGCGCGCGCCAACCCTGAGCATAAACTCCGTTTGGTGACGGCGTTACAGGATAACGGCGAAGTTGTTGCGATGACGGGTGACGGCGTGAATGATGCACCGGCTCTAAAGCGTGCCGATATCGGAGTCGCGATGGGGCAGAAGGGCACCGAGGTGGCGAAGGAAGCGGCTGAAATGGTGTTGACCGACGATAATTTTGCTTCGATTATGCACGCTGTGGAAGAAGGCCGCACGGTTTACGACAATATCCGCAAAACGGTTGTTTATATCATTCCAACCAGCGGCGGCGAAGCGGGTATCCTGATGCTCGCCATCATTCTGGGTATGGCCTTGCCCATCACGCCGGTGCAGATTTTATGGATCAATATGGTGACGACGGTGACGCTGGCGATTTCACTTTCATTCGAGCGGCCGGAGAGCGGTGTCATGTCACGCCCGCCGCATGATCCCAATGCATCGATTTTGTCCGGTTTTCTGGTGTGGCGTATTGTTTTTGTTTCTTTATTGATGATTAGTGGCGGTTTCGCGTTATATTTCTGGGAAACCCTGCAGGGTTCCAGTGTTGAACTGAGCCGGACAGTGGTCGTGAATGTGCTGGTGATGTGTGAGATCGTCTATTTGTTTAATTGCCGTTATTTAATTGCTTCCGCATGTTCGCGCCAAGGTTTGCTGGGTAACCGTTATGTTTTACTGGCTGTCGGCCTGTTGTTGATATTGCAGCTACTATTCACCTATTCGCCTGTCATGCAGCAGCTATTCGGCACGACAGCCCTGGATGCAGCAGCCTGGGGACGCATTGTTGCATTCAGCTTGTTTCTATTTTTCGCGATTGAATGTGAGAAATACTGGCTAAGGCGCAGAGGTGTCAAGGAACTGTAATGTTGAAAGCGCTACTCGCCCCCATGCAGATAAAACACATAAGTATTGAGCAGATAGAGTGTGAACAGGCTCAGGCTAATCCAGCCGATACTGATGAATAAACGGGTACTGGGGCGATAAACCAGGCCAACGATGACGATACCGCTCATGATCACCGCCGACATGGCGGAAAAGGCATGTAATGGTGAAGTATGTGTCAATAATGGGCCGGTTAGGAAAATGATATCTTCCAATGCCAGGATAAAAATATTGAACAGATTGCTGCCTAACAGATTGGCAATGGCCATATCCAGTGCACCCATGCGAAATGCAGCAATGCTGACAGCGAGTTCAGGGAGCGAGGTGACCCCGGCAATGAATAGCGTGCCTACAAAGGTATTGTGCCAGCCCATCACTTCAGCCAGTTGTGTGCCCGCAAACGGTAAATATATCCCGGCCGTGATCACAACCATGGCAGATAGCGCATAACGCAAGTAAGCCTGGTGCAGAGTTATATCGGGATAGCGATCCGCGACTTGTTCAACGAATTCTTTTACCTGTGCGCGTTCATGGATGTAGAGTGCCCGCATGGCAACCATGTAGAACAATGCGATGGCGGGCGTATAGATACCCATGTGAATAACGTTAAAAGTGGTTTTGCCGACCAGCAGTACATTCAACCCTACAAACCCGATCAGTATCACGCCAAATCCTGCGGACAGAATATGGCTTGGGCTGGCACGGCGGTACAAAGATTCACCGCGCACCAGGTAATCGAGGACGACCAGAATAGCCAGGTTGAATACGCAACTGCCCAGCAAGCTACCCACCGCAATATTGGGTACATTGGCCAATGTGATTGCACTGACACCCGTAACCAACTCAGGCAATGAAGTCACCGTGGCCAGCAGAATAAGGCCAACCCAACTACCGGACAAACCGGTCTTGTCCGCGATAACATCGGCATAGCGACACAGCTTGGTGCCTGCCAAGCCGATCAATACAGCACAAATGGCAAATTCAAACCAAATCAGCAGGGTGCTGGCCGGCATTAAATCCGAACGATTAGTTGCTGCATTAGCTAGCGTCGCCCATCGTACCAGACCGGGAGTTTTTTCTTGTTCTGCAAAGTGCGGCGTGGACTGAGGATCACGCTGAGTAACTGACCGGCAATTTCCCAGCCGGTATACAGTTGTAACTTGCGGGCTGAGGTTTCCAGCGGGTGCCGGGTCAGAATGGTGAATTTCAGGCCATGTTTGCGCCCCCATTTCTTTAGCAAGCGGCTTAAATCAATTTCATCCGCTGCAAACAGATCCTGATTGAATCCGCCCACTTCACGAAATGCATCTGCACGGCACACAACCAGTGCTCCCGATGCCCAGCTAAATGTAACCGAAATGACTGACCAGAATTGCAGAATGGCTGTGCCCCACCAGGGGCAGTTGGGCATGTGCATGACGCTGCCGCAACCCACATATTTGCCTGTTTCAATCATTTGTAAAATATCGGCGGCCATGCCGGGATTCAGCAAACTATCCGCATCCACAAACAGCAGCCACTCACCTGTGGCAGCCGCCGCACCGGCATTGCGTGCGCGGCCTATCTGGTTAATTGGTTCGAACACCACTTTTGCGCCGGCTTGTGCGGCCAGTTCGGCGGTTTTGTCGGTGGAGTTGTTGTCAACAACGATGACTTCGGAAGTAAAGCCGGATTTTTGATTGGCGGCCAGTGATTCGGAAATGGAATCCAGGCAATACGTGATCAGGCGCTCTTCGTTAAAGGCGGGGATGATGATGGAGAGATGCATAAGTTAAACGAGTCTATTTGTTGATGGAAAGCATGAAATTTTCTTTTTCCGGTATCTGAAAATAACCGTGATCCTGATTGGGAATAAACGATTCTAAAAAGAAAGGAAACTCAGTAACTTAACCCCCCGGCACAAGGCCGAGGGTATTTGCAGGGATTTAATGACCCGATTGGCGCATATGTTTCATGGCTTTTTCGGAATGTTTGGCGGATTCATCTGCATGACCCATATCAGCATGCTTGATGGCTTCTTCCAGGTGTTTGATAGCTTCATCCATGTGCTTGTGAGCCGCGGCATGATCATCTCTTGCTGCTTTAGCATGTGTCAAGCTGTCTTTCGCATGCTGAAGCGCATCCTTGGCATGGCCCATTTCTCCGTGTGCATGAGCCTTTCCTGCATGCTCCATTGCTTCCGATGTATGTCCGGCATCAGATGCCCAAGTTTGGGCACTTATGAAAAATGCTAATAACCCCGTTGCAATGATGTTTGAAATCGCTTTCATGATATTTACTCCTTTTTGTTATTACAATGGTATAAATATTCTTGGAAAATGTTGCCAACCATAACTTTGAAGAAAGGCTTAACCGAGCTGATACTTCTTCCAAACTGGTTAGCACACAATTTACATTACCACAGATTCTGGAACAGAGTAATAGGAAGTCTAAGTAAGGTTACAAACAACACGACTGATCGTCTCATAGGTAAGAAGTGCAGGTTAGGTATACAATAAATCAGTCAGCCGCAGTTCTGGAATTAATGTGAAGGGATTAAAGAATGTTTCTCTCTTTAACTATTTCCAGAAAGAAGCATTTTGCTTATATCAGTAAATTGATGGGAGTGTTAATGTTAAATTTTGGAGGTTATATGAAAGTATTCTTATTTTTGGCCTTGATATTAAGTTCTTACAGTTATGCTCAAAGTGATCCTGATCATCAGGGCAAAACACAAAAGGGTGATCACCATGGGGGTATGCACGAGGGCGATCATCATGGCGGCATGGGTGGAATGATGCATGGGAGTGGTCATCACAAACTGGATAGAGCCACCTTAAAACATTTTTTTGAACCCCTGCCCGCATCAATTATTGATGAGAAGAAGAATGCCGCCTTGATTGCGCTGGGCAAGAAGCTTTATCTGGATCCACGGCTTTCAGTCAATGATACGATTTCCTGCAACTCGTGCCATCAACTGGATAATTCCGGCGTAGATAGTCAACCGACATCACCCGGCCACGAAGGCAAACGCGGCGGCAGAAATTCCCCAACGACGATGAATGCGGCGCTGCATATCGCCCAATTCTGGGATGGACGTGCTAAAGACGTTGAAGAGCAAGCGCTGGGTCCCATTCTGAATCCCATTGAAATGGGTATGCCGAATGAAGCTGCTGTTGTCAATAAATTGAAAAAAATAGAGGAATATAAAGCTCTGTTTGCGGAAGCTTTTAAGGGCGAGAAAGATCCATTTCAATATAAAAATATTGGTAAGGCCATCGGTGCTTTTGAACGTACGCTTTTAACCCCTTCCCGATTCGATGATTATCTGAATGGCGATGAGAGCGCTTTGAATGATAGCGAGAAAAGAGGTCTGAAAAAATTCATCCACATGGGATGCGCCACTTGTCACAACGGAGTTGCGCTGGGTGGAAATTCATATAAAAAGCTGGGTGTTGTTGAACCCTATGAAACGAAAGATATGGGGAGGTTTGAAATAACCGGGCTTGAAATTGACAAGAAAGTATTCAAGGTGCCCAGCCTTAGAAACATTACCAAAACAGCTCCTTATTTTCATGACGGTTCGGTTGCAACGCTGGATGAAGCGATTCAGGAAATGGCCGAACATCAGTTGGGCCGAGAGGTTGGACCTGGATTTGTTAACGATGTCAAAGCATTTCTGGGATCTTTAACCAGTAAGGGTAAGGAGTAAATTTAGAGAAATCGGTTTTTATAATAGGGTTTAAGCGCTACTGCTACATATGTATCAACTTCAGATCTGATCAGGCAGTTACCGGGATTGATAGGTATCTGTCAAATTGGATCTG
>CAKKRO010000030.1:3544-5387 GCA_919902625.1 Nitrosomonadaceae bacterium | reverse complement strand
ACCAATGATGATAATCACAAGGCCCGCTGCAATATAAAAATTCCTTGCGATCGCTTCATCTGCAAAATTTAAGATAAAAGGCACAGCAATCAGCGAAGGACCAACCAGGCGCTCAATCCATCCATGAACGGTAAACGGGATAAGCTTGACGATCCCAAAGGGAAAATCAGAAGCCAGTGTCACCACTAGATGAACTGCCGCCAGACTATAGGCCAGCATGGCAGGTACTTGACTCAATCCTAATAGCGTAGGGGCCAATAGAAATAGAACGACTGTCAGAAAATCGAGATAACCGTGGGTACGAGGTGAGATTACTTTCATGTGAATGCTCCTGTATTAATGGATGGTCACCCCAATGGTCACCATATGCCCGAGTACATTAATACAGCGCTAACACAGTGTCTGTTAGCTAAAAAACAAAAATATCCCAAGTCAGGCGGGTTACTTTAATTTGGAAAGATTAATCAATGCAACATCATTAATACAAATCTGGTCGCGCGTATAATCAAGCATTCCACGGCTTCTGAAATCATTCAAGATTGTACTTACCACCGGCCGGCTTGCACCAACCAGATCCGCCAGTTCCTGTTGAGTCAAATGAATTTCCAATGCATAACCATGTATACACTTTATTCCAAATACTTCTGCCAATTCTAATAATGTTGCTATCACGCGCATTTCGACCGGCTGAGTCAGAATGGTTCGGAGTTTGCGTTCGATTCTCTGCTTGCGGGTATATGTTTCTTCAAAAACATACCATGCCAATTCGGCCCGGTGCGACATCAATGTCTTGAAATCGTTATACGCTATCCGGTAGAGATTGACTTCCCCCAATGCCTGTGCAGTTTCCTCCATTTCCTGAATGACAGAATTATTCTGCGCGCCACCCATGACATCACCTTGCTTAAGCAGGGCAGTGGTAATTTCAGTTCCCTGTTCCGTAAGATGAGAGAGCTTCACGATACCGCTTTTTATCCAAAAGAAACTGGAACAATGATCACCTTGGCGGTAAAGAAAATCTTTGTTCAAGATATTGATTTCTTGGATGGTAGGGTAATCCTTCTGTAGTTGCTCCAGACTGTATTCGAAGAACTCATTAATTAATCTGGACCTGGTGTTCAGTTCTAACAAAGGCATTGACTGTTCCAATTAACTTTTCTTTCCTTATCGCGTAAGAATATAGAATCTCATGGGTTTAGTCATCAACTTAAACATAATCTATAATTTTTTGGAATACTCTGGAAACATATCCAGATATACTAATCCAATCAAGAATGTTTACGGAAAAGGAGGGTGCAATGAAATTAATGATGATATGGACTATGGGATTGATCGTATTGTGGCTGTCGGCTTGTTCCAGCACGAAGCCCATCTTGTATCCCAATGAGCATTTTCTATCGGTGGGCAAGGAGATTGCGGAGCAGGATATCAAGGCTTGCGAACAATTAGCTGAATCGGCCGGTGTCAGTGAGGGAAGCGGGCAGGCCGGTGATATTGCAACGAGTACGGCTGTCGGGGCAGGTATGGGCGCTGCGAGCGGTGCTGTCGGGGGAGCTATTTACGGTTCGGCTGGCCAGGGCTCCTTGATTGGAGCAGCCAGTGGTGCTACGGCAGGGCTGCTGAGGGGCATGATGTACGCAAGACCGTCACAGCCTAATCAGGCTTATACGAGCTTCATGCATCGGTGTTTGCAAGAGAAAGGCTATGAGGTTACCGGTTGGCAATAGAGTACGCCTCCTAGATGCCTCCTGCTACCTCGGCGATCAACAGTGCCAGTATGGCGAATAACAGTATGATGACCCATTTGAGATGATGAGAGATATTGCGTAATAATAATTTTGTT
>CAKKRO010000030.1:0-3444 GCA_919902625.1 Nitrosomonadaceae bacterium | reverse complement strand
CAGTTCGCACAGACGGTCAGGTTGTGTAGCCGGAATCCAGTGTTCGGATTCAATCCTGATGAATTCCACTTCGGTCAATGCATTCAATACAGTTTGTGTGCGTTTCGGATCAGTTATGCTTTGTCCGCTGGATTGTATGACGAGGCAAGGGCAGTGCACGCCGGAAACTGGCAAGGGGCGTAATATTTCAACAAAATTGCCAAGATATTGAGCCGTCGGCGTTACTTTGATGTCATGCCAGGGTGAGCCATGGTTTTTTAATGCTTCTTTCAGTGCTTTGCCGCTGGCTTCGTGGACACGGCGATCCAGATCCCGTAGATCCATGTTTTCGAGCCGATGCCGATAGAAACCAAGTTGGTTGAGTAGTCTGATGAGTTTCACACCGAGCCGCAGTACCGGCAGGAATGTTTTTAGCCGGGCAAGGATACCGGTTACTGATTCATGCGCTATCGGTTCCACCAGCACCAATCCAGCGCACATTCCGGGATAACGCGACGCGAAATCCAGCGCGATATTGGCGCCCAGGCAGTGACCCACGATGAAAACTTCAGTCTGCCGCTCGTGACGGAGCATCTCAGCGATGTCCTGACTCCAATGTTCGATGCGTGCCGGGCCTCGCCAGATGGATTCCCCGTTTCCACGCAGATCTGGACGAAACAGGAGCCGGTCAACAGTCAAACGGCTGTGCTCAACAAAATGCCACCAGCGGGTGGAGTTGCTGGCCGCGCCATGGAGCAGCACGACTGGCGTGCTTCGCTCTGGTTGTGCCGGTGCCCATCGCCGATAGGCGAGTTCAGCGCCATCTGCTCCCCGGAAGTATAATTTTTCATCCATATCGATGGTCGTTTGTGACCAAGTTATAGCCATTGAGTTTGGTACGCTAGTGTGGATAAGTGGATCGCTTTTTGTCAACCATGATAGTGTGAAAACTTGTCTATGACGGGTGGTGCTGTTTGTATTCAATCCATTATAAGTTCACAGGTCGTAGAGATTCACGATAGCATTAAGTTTCTTGATTGTTGGGAATTGGATATGACAAATATGGATGTGGAGATTCTCGAAAAAACGATTTGCTTTGAAGGCTTCTTTCGTTTAGAGCGGTATCGCTTGCGGCATCGATTATTTAACGGTGATTGGAGCCGCCCGCTTGTTCGTGAATTATTTGAACGCGGACATGCGGCGGCGATCCTGCCCTATGATCCCATCCGGGATGAAGTGATTCTGATTGAGCAATTTCGCATAGGCGCGCTTGCTGCGCTGGGTGGGCCGTGGCTGCTGGAGATTGTGGCGGGCGTGATTGAAGGCAATGAGACCGCGGAAGAAGTGGTGAAGCGGGAAAGTGTGGAAGAAGCGGATTGTGTCATTACCGATCTGATCCCGTTGTATGACTTTCTGGTGAGCCCCGGCGGTACAACCGAACGCGTGGCTTTATTTTGTGGCCGGGTTGATGCGGCGCATGCGGGGGGTATCCATGGGGCAGCCGATGAAGGCGAGGATATTAAAGTGCATGTTGTCACATTGGATGCGGCACTTGCCCTAGTAAAATCAGGCCGGATTAATTCAGCCAGTTCAATCATTGCGTTGCAATGGCTGGCTTTAAACCGGAGTCATGTGCAAACCCTGTGGTTATCTTGATGCGTGCACTCGACCTGCCGGGAATCGATAGTCATGATTCCGGGGGTTCCAGAATCACGCTTGAATCTTTAGGATTGCGTTAGCAGGATAGCTCTGAGCACACACAGTTGCGCCCTCGCTTTTTTGCATAGTAAAGTTGTTGATCTGCCTGGGAGATCAGTTCGTCCAGCGATATATTGCCATCGCTGGTCTGTGCGACGCCAAAGCTTGAAGTGAAGGAGATCTTCTTTTTATTAGCGGTTGTAAGCTGAATAGCCGCGATTTTTTTGCGCAACCGGTCTGCCAGAGTCATGGCGTCTGCTAATTGGGTTTCCGGCAAGAAAATAATAAATTCCTCGCCTCCCCAACGTGCCAGAATATCTCCAGTACGAGCTTCTTTTTGCAGGGTTTCCGCCAACTGTACAAGAACGCGATCTCCAAGAGCGTGACCATAATTGTCATTGAACAATTTAAAGTTATCGATATCCATCATGATGACGGATGTGCTGCTTTTGTTGCGCAAGCCCATCGCCCAGATCGGTTTAACAAATTTATAAAATGATCGCCGGTTGTTCAGATTGGTCAGGGAATCAATTCCAGCCATTTTTTCGGCAAGCAGTTTTTCCTGCTGGCTGATGTTAAGACGCTCAGCGAGTGCAAGCGCCAGTAAAATGGCATCAGCCATCATACCAATATCAACAGCACGGTAAGTAAACAAGTTAAAAGGAATGAATCCCCATACGGCGGCTGCTGTAATCGCCGCGCCGCATACAGCAGAAATCGATGCCAGCAGAAAATACTTTGCAAATTTATTCCCTGCTTGCAGTGCAATAACCCCCAGTACGATCATGAAGCTGGAGAAAAAGAAGACAAAAGTAAAAGAGATCAATAGCGCTGCCTCATGGCTGGCGGTCAGTATTGCCAGCAGCAATAATGCGCCAAAAATCATGCAGCTTCCGATGACCATGCGATAAATGCGGGGGAATGATCGTTTGATATTCAGGAAGTGTATGGCAAACACAAGTCCGCTCACTGAATACGTTAGCATTAAAACGGGATTTGACCACGATTGCCACTGGGGTGATTCAGGCCATAACCATTGATAGCCGTGACCTGTGTAAGCAGCATTCGTTATCAGGAAGGATAAGAGATAAATGGAATAAAACAGATGGTGACTGCTCCTGAGACCTATATAGAGCATAAAGTTGTAAGCGATCAATGCCAGAATGACACCGTACAAAAAACCATAGCTATACCCTTGCAACGCATTCCTGTCCGTTATATTTTCAGTGTTCATGAAATAAATGGGCAAAACCATCGGGTCGGGTGATTCCACCCGGATCAAAACGGTCGTTTCGCCCTGTTCAAAAAGATGACCGGCTACAAAGAATCGATGATTGAGAGGCCGCTTGGAAAATAACAAGCTGTCGCCGACATGATAGCTGTTGATTAATTGATCCCCCTGAAGAAAATAGATATCGATTTTATCAAGCCAGGCAGTTTCAAACAGAAGGTTCCGGTGCGCAGAGCCATGCCCGGAATTTCTGACTTGAAGTGCCAGCCATACCGGTTTTGAGCCGATACCGAAATTAATCACGGAATAATCTGATGAAGAGAAATGCCCGCTTCTGAATGCTTCTAAAGCATCGTGCATGCCTAAGTGGATATCATTACTCAGGTAAAACTGAATATGCCGGCCAATGGTTTCTTTGTATTCTCTGGAAGTATCTATTGTTTCAGCACTTACCGGCGGATTCCAGGAAACGATCACGATGATTGTGATTAGCAAAATACGAAGATTCTTCATGCAGCACTTATTGTTATTTTAGA
>CAKKRO010000029.1 GCA_919902625.1 Nitrosomonadaceae bacterium | reverse complement strand
TCCTGAAAGAAGCGCGTGGCAAAGGCTCCATGATTGCGATTGAGTTTAAATCACCCAATAGCCTGACATTAAAGGCTGCCTGGTTGATGCTGGAAGCTGCCAATAGAGGTTTGTTCTGTCAGATGATTACTATTCCGTTATTCAAGGAACACAGAATTCTGACTCAAGTGGCCGGACATGGCATGAATGTGATCAAACTGTTGCCGCCGCTCACACTGACGCAGAAAGATTGCGATCACATCATCAGTGCCTTGACCCAAACCATTGCAGATACCCATCAGGTGCCTGGTTCTATTTGGGAATTGGGTAAGAATCTGGCCAGTCATGCGCTAAAAGCAAAAGCAGGTTAGCGCCTAAGATTCCAGATCAGGCGGTTGCTGCCCGCATGATTGCGGTGTCAAGTTGAGTTATAACGTCATTACAGATACAGTCTATCTTTTCTGCTGTGATTTTTACCCATGAACACTGAGAATTCCAACGATCTGCATTATCTCTGGTGGCTGGTATTGGTTTGCGTGACAGGGGGGCTGGTTTACCTGTTAAGTCCGATACTGACGCCCTTTTTACTGGCCGCTGTGATTGCTTATATCTGCAATCCGATGGTTACCCAGTTGGCCAGCCGGAAAATACCGCGCACCGCGGGTGCGGTACTGGTCATGTTCTTGTTGTTGGGAGTGTTTGCCGCTTTAATTTTAGTGATGGTGCCTTTATTTGAAAAAGAGGCGAGCCGTTTGCTGGATAGAATGCCGGCATATCTGGATATGCTCAGGAATCAGGTGATTCCCTGGTTGGAAGCAAGGCTGAATATCAGTTTGCAACCTGATATGAGTGTACTGAAACAGGCCGTATCAGAACACTGGAAAAGTGCAGGGGGGGTGGCTGCGAAGATTCTGCCTTCTCTGACCAGTGGCGGGATGGCCATCGTTGAATTTCTGGTCAATCTGTTGCTGGTGCCCGTGGTATTGTTTTATATGCTGCGTGATTGGGACATGCTGGTCAAGCTGGTCGATGAGATGATTCCGCGCTACTGGCATCACCAGGCTTCCATTTTAATTCGTGAGACAGACCGGGTCCTGGCGGAGTTTCTGCGTGGACAGCTATCCGTCATATTACTGATGAGCATTTGCTATATCACAGGCTTATGGCTGGTGGGACTGGAGTTTGCGTTACCGATTGGATTGGTGGCCGGTATTCTGGTATTCGTTCCTTATCTCGGGATGATTGTCGGCTTGACGCTGGCGACATTTGCCGCGTTTATGCAATTCCAGGGCTGGAGCGGGGTGATCCCGGTGTGGATTGTATTTGGCGTGGGTCAATTGCTGGAAGGCATGCTGATAACACCCTGGCTGGTGGGTGATCGTATTGGCCTGCATCCTGTCATGGTCATTTTTGCGTTGCTGGCATTTGGTCAGTTATTTGGATTTTTTGGTATCCTGCTGGCGCTGCCGGTGAGTGCTGTCATGCTCGTCTGGTTACGCCATATTCATCAGCAATATCTGGGAAGCAATTTATATAATTCATAGTCTGATTATCTGCAAAGTTCGGCCATGATATTAAGCGATTACAATGAAACAGTTGTTACTAGACATTAAACCGCCCTCATCACCCACACTGATCAATTTCCTGCCGGGACGCAACACTGAACTGGTGCAGATGCTGACCCATATCCTGTCAGGGCGGGAAAAAGAGCGGTTTGTTTACTTATGGGGTGGATTGGGGTGTGGAAAAAGCCATTTGTTAAGGGCGGTTGTTGCAGCCTGTACAAAAAATCACTCAAAAGCAATCTATTTTTCCGCCAAGACTTGTTCCGAGTTTGCTGTGGATAGCGATATTGATTGTGTTGCAGTCGACGATATCGATTACCTGGATACATCAGCCCAAGCCGGGTTATTTAATCTTTATAATCAGTTGCGTGATGAGAGCAATGCCTTTTTGCTGGTAAGCGGGCCCGCTGCACCGGCGCATCTGAATATGCGGCAGGATTTGGTGACGCGCTTGGGTTGGGGGCTGGTGTATCAGGTGCATGAATTGACTGAAGAAGAAAAAATGCAAGCGATGAAACGCCATGCCGCTGATTGTGGCTTTGATTTGCCACAGGAAATTTGTCTTTATCTGCTGCGGCATGGCCGGCGTGATTTGCCTTCCCTAATGATGACGCTGGATGCGCTGGATCGTTATTCCCTGGTTAATCAGCGTCAAATTACCATTCCTTTATTACGAGAATTATTACAGGTGGCTTCATGAATTTAGCATTATTTGATCTGGATAACACACTGATTGCAGGTGATAGTGATTTCCAGTGGGCGCAATTTTTGATTGAAAAAAAAGCGTTGGATCGAGAACTGCACGAATCCAGGAATATGGAATTTTACGAGCAATATAAAGCGGGGACTCTCGATATCCATGAATTTCTGGATTT
>CAKKRO010000028.1 GCA_919902625.1 Nitrosomonadaceae bacterium | reverse complement strand
TTGCACGCCTCTGCCGGGCTTTTGAAGCGAAAGTCATCGCCCATGATCCCCATGTGAATCAGGCACCCGATGGCGTTTCACTCACCTCTTTTGAATCACTGTTAGCTTCCGCAGACATCATCAGTCTGCATCTGCCCTACAGCAGGGAATCACATCATCTCCTGGATGCGCAGGCATTTACAAAGATGAAGCCGGGCGCTACGGTCATCAATGCGGCGCGCGGCGGATTGATTGATGAAGCCGCATTGGGTGAAGCATTGAAAACGGGCAAACTCAGCGCCGCCGCTCTGGATGTCTTTGAACAGGAACCCTATCAAGGCCCGCTGCTTGAATTTGGCAATATCATCCTAACATCCCATATCGGCTCTCTCGCCAGAGAATCCCGTCAACGCATGGAAATAGAAGCGGCTGAAAATCTGCTGCAGGGTCTAATCAAAACAGGCTTAATCAATAACGGATAACGCTATGGTAAATGAAACAGTTGTGGTATTTGGCGCCAGTGGTTTTTTGGGCAGTCATGTTGCCGACGCACTCTCTGCCGCAGGCTATCAAGTACGCCTGTTTGACCGCAGCCCATCGCCCTATCTTAAAAGCAATCAGGAAATGATCGTGGGCGATATCATGGATCTCGATCAAGTGATTGAAGCCGCCAAGGGAACATCCATCGTTTACAATTTTGCCGCCATTGCCGACATTGATGAGGCGCACAACAAACCCATTCCGACAGCAACCATCAACGTACTGGGCAACATGCATGCCCTAGAAGCCGCCCGCATCGCAGGCGCCCGCCGTTTTGTGTTTGCCAGCAGCGTTTATGTTTATTCCGAATCCGGTTCTTTTTATCGTGCCAGCAAGCAAGCGGCAGAGCGTTTCACCGAAACCTATCATGACCGCTACGGTCTGGATTACAACATCTTGCGTTATGGCTCACTGTACGGCAGGCGTTCGGATCAACGCAACGGCATCTATCGCATGCTGCACGAAGCGATTGCGCAACATTC
>CAKKRO010000027.1:3756-21564 GCA_919902625.1 Nitrosomonadaceae bacterium | reverse complement strand
GCGTTACTGCCGCCGTCACACCCGGTGCATGTTTGTCGGGCACTTGGGCTGCCAGCTGGGGAATAGTTTCATCTCCACGTATCGCAGCCAGCGCTACTTTCGCCTTGAATTCACTGGAATATTGTGTACGTTTCTTGCTCATCATTATGATCCTCTATAGTGTTCATAACAGAGCTTAACAACCTGTCCAGTTTTGCGATACCACTTCATTTGGTACCGGGCCGGCAATCCGAAGCCCATTCAATAACATCATTACGGAAGCGATCGGCACATTCATGCTGGTTGTTTGGCGTTATGATGATCGTTTCGCCGCAGCAAAACCTGGGTGCGCTGGATGCCTTGCCCGTTGCTTTGCTGCTGTTTGGTATCGGTCTATCACTGGGCAGCCCGACCGGCTTTGCTGTTAATCCTGCACGTGATCTGGGGCCACGCAATTCTCCCAATGGCCAACAAACGCGATAGTGATTGGGGTTATGCGTATGTCCCTGTTGTCGGCGGATTGGTTGCCGCAGTGGTCGATGCTGTAAAGCTTATTAGTTTTAACTTACGGTAGCTTGTATCCAAACAGAGACAGTTGTGCGAATGCTATCAATGATGCCGGGCAGGTGGTGGGAACTTCTTCCACTGCAAGCAAGTAGCCCGGCTAATCCTGTGTTATTCGGCATTTAATCGGCAAGCACTACATCCGCCACACCAGCAAGGCTTGCGCGACATTTTCTTCGACGTTGGATCCCAGTTTATGGCTCCAATATTGCCATTCGGTGCCAATAAAAACTTTCTTTGATTTCTTCAGCAGCAATTCGCCGATATCATAGCGTACTTGGGTTTGACTGAAAAACCATGCATGGACTTGTCCGAATTGGTTGCGGCGTTCGCCGATATATTCCGCATGACCTTCGATACTGAAGTTGGCTTTGAACAGTTTGAAAGGATACTGGCCGTTGATATCGATCATGAAGCTGTTGTTTTCTTTGACTGCGCGATCGCTGTAATCGATATACGCGGTGATATCCGCGTTTAGAAATGTAAAACCTGGAAAATCCCAGGAAATACGCAGACCCGGTAAATACTTCAACACGCCGGGTGTGGGCGCCCAGTTAACACCCATGAGCAACCCAATATCCTTGATGGGACCGATAGCAAGATCGACCCCGGAGAGTTTACTCAAACTGAGGCTGCCATAATATTCACCGTAATAATCCATTTTTCCTTGATGCGGCATCAGGGTATCAAAGAACAGAAAGTTGTTGCCATAACGCCAGCCGTTGATATGCTGAAAAGTAACCACCGATGTGCCGGCTTCCTGTTGTTGTAAGAACGGTTGTTTCAGTCTGCCGAATTGATAATGCAGTTCGGTAATGCTCCAATCGAAGCTGAAAGCCTTGGATGAAAACTGCATCAGAAAAAGGCCGAATAATAGGAATAACCGTCGAGGCGGTTTTTTGCGGGCTTGCTTTTTTTGTGCGCTTGTCAATGTCAATGAATGTGCTGTAACTCGAGTTGTCTTAGCCAGTCAATACCTCGGTGAGCCGCCGCAGCAAGCTCATTATCCGAGAATCTTCTCGATTGTTTGCTTGAAATCCTGAATATCGAAGGGTTTGGTGATGTACGCGTCAAATCCAGCATTAATGCTTGTCTCGATATCTTCAACCATCGACGCTGCACTCAACGCGATAACCGGCGTTTTTGCCAGCGTGCGGTGTTTGCGGATAATTCGTAAAGCGTCGATACCACTCATCCCCGGTAAATTGATATCCATCAAAATAAGTTGCGGCAGCTCTTTTTCGGCAGTCGCCAAACCCTGCTCAGCAGTCGTTTCTATTAGCAATTCTACGCCTGGAAACATCGACATGATTGTCTTCATCAGCTCCTGATTTAATAGATTATCTTCGATACAAAGAATCTTTGCGTTTACAGTCTTCATGTCAGTAATGCCGGCTGCTGGTTTTTCTTCAAGGGGGACTGAGTGATCAATATTATCGGTAGCTTGGGGAAATTCGAACCAGAACTCGGAACCGGCTCCAGCGGTGCTTTCAAATCCGATTTTGCCGTTCATTGACTCAACCAGACTCTTGGTAATGGCCAAGCCGATTCCGGTGCCCTCGATCCGGCTGTTTTCCGCGCCAATGCGATTAAAAGGTTGAAAAAGTTGCTCCCACTTATCTTGTGGAATGCCGATGCCGGTATCGGTTATTGACAACCGGATTTTTTCATCAGCCGTTTTCCGGTAACTAACGGTAACGCGCCCGTCTTTACGGTTATATTTGATGGCGTTGGAGACTAGATTTAAAACAATTTGTTTTAGGCACTTGTGATCGGTCCACACGAATAACCTGGAATCACTGGGGTGATTAATCGATACCGCAATGCCGTGCGTTTTCGCTAAAGGTTGTGCGAGTACCAGGCATTCGTCAAGTACCTCGGGTACGGAAACCTGTTCCGGTTTCAATTCAAATTTGCCGGCGTCAATTCTTGCCAGATCCAGAACTTCATTGATGAGCGCCAATAAATGCTGACCGCTGTTCATAATATGCTTTACATATTGTTTTTCAGTGTCGTTTGCTGCATTCATGCCTAAATCCAGCAATTGCCCAAAGCCCAGAATGGCATTTAATGGGGTGCGCAATTCATGACTCATGCGCGATAGGAATTCCGATTTGGCACGATTGGCCTTTTCTGCGGCTTGCTTGGCTTCCATCAATATTTGTTTTTGACGGTTTTGTGCATTAAGCCAACTCCAAACCGCAAACCCAATCATCAGAGAAAAAACAATACCGCCGATCCATAATCCATAAGACAACTTCGATGATTGCATCCAGCCGCCTTTGGGTATAGCGCCGAGTTGCCAGGTGCCGCTCGGTAGAAAGACTTCCATCGTGATCGGACGTTGCTCAAATAGTGAAGGCTCGCCAAAAAACACAGCGCCTTTCGGGCCAGAACCGTCTGCTCCGCGTATTGCTAATTCAATAGTGCTTTTCTCACCACCGGAAATTCCCGCGTTGGCAAAAAGTGTATCCGCATTAATGACAAGACTGGCTACACCCCAGTAACTTTCATCCTGGTTGTCCGGTGTATGGATCCATATCGGTGTTAAACTGATGAAGGCAAGATTACCTTCGACCAACTTTAGCGGCCCTGAAATTACGGTTTTCCGCGAAAGCATGGCGCGTTCGACTGGCGGCCATTGATCGGGATTGTCACGGTATACCAGGCCGATTGCCATTTCATTGCCTTCAATCGGAAAAATATGATTTAACACATTATTGGGCGCTAGGCCGATATTGCGGACACTGGTTCTACCGTGCAATAACTCTTCACCGATAATCTTGAATTCAGCCTCGGTAAAACGAGGATACGCTTTCACTAAGCTGACTAATCCTCTGGTCAGGTAGAGATTGGCGTTAACTTCAGACTCCAAACGCGATCGCACTTGACTCAACTGATCAACGACCTCGGCATGTAAATCTTTCTTAAATCGCGCTTGTTCCATTCTGTCAAGCGCAACCACTATCAGTAATAGAAAAACAGTAACTGTTAAAGCGATCCACGTGGAGTGAGAAAAGATTTTCATGCGTACATTGTTTTGATACGTTAGGTAGAAGCCATATAGTAACGGTTAGCTTAAGAATCAATAGACCGATAAAACAATTAATACTGCCGCTTTAATCGAAGATGATTTTCAAGGGGCTGCGTACGAAAAACTTACACTTGATAAAGTCCGATTATATTAACGATTATCCAATAGCACTTGATAATACGCACGATGAGCGTCGAGACTTTATATTATTATTTGAAAACTATTATTAAGCTTTTTAAACCGCTGTCAACTTCGCATACTCCAGCAGTAACCACTTCATTCCTGCATGGTCAAAATTAACCTGCACACGTGCTTCGCCGCCACTGCCTTCACAGTTGACAATAACGCCCGTGCCAAACTTGGCATGTAGCACGTTTTGTCCGATTCTCCAACCACCGTTGGAAAACTTTTGTGGATTGTAACTTGAAGTTTTTGAGGTAAATGTTGTGGTCTGACTGCTGGCACTTGAATGATAGGGATTTATATTCATTTTGGGGGGTGATTGCAGCCATTTCAAGCAATTTTCCGGGATTTCATCCAGGAAACGCGAGGGAATGTTATAACGGGTTTGCCCATGCAGCATGCGGCTTTGCGCGAAACTTAAATACAGCCGGCGGCGGGCGCGTGTCATGGCCACATACATCAAGCGCCTTTCTTCTGCGACTCCGTCCGCTTCATTCAGACTGTTCTCATGAGGAAAAAGCCCTTCTTCCAGCCCGCTCAGAAATACACTATGAAATTCAAGTCCTTTGGCTGCATGTACCGTCATTAGCTGCAAAGCATCCTGACCGCTGCCCGCTTGATGCTCACCGGCTTCAAGTGAAGCATGCGCAAGAAATTCAGCCAGACTGTCATCTTCCGCTTCATGGACGAAACTGGTTGCGGCATTAATCAGCTCGTTCAGATTTTCCAGTCTTTCTGCACTTTCGCGTTCTTTCGCGTAATGCGCCGATAACTCACTGTGAGTCAGCATCTGCTCAACAATCTGCGGTAATGGTAACGTATCGCAGCTTTGCCGCATCATCAGGATCAAATGAACAAATGCGGCAATACCTTTTATTGGTTTTGCCGGTTCTTGAGTAACCACAGCTTCACCGCCGCATTTTTGCAGTGCGGCGGCCCATAAGCTTCCACCTTGCAAACGGGCGTCATCCTGCAATTGTTCCAGGCTCCGCGCTCCAATGCCGCGTGCCGGAAAATTAATCACGCGCAACAGCGCGCTGTCATCGTCAGGATTGGCCATCAAACGTAAATAGGCTAACGCATGTTTGATTTCCTGGCGATCGAAGAAACGCATGCCGCCATAAACCCGATACGGTATTGCCGCATTAAACAAGCTGTGTTCAAGAACCCTTGATTGCGCATTGGAGCGATAGAGCAATGCGATTTCTGACAAAGCAGTGCCTCCGGCATGCAATGTCTTCACTTCATCGGCGATAAATGAAGCTTCGTCAAAATCATTGGGCGCATTGTACACGCGCAGCAACTCGCCCTTCCCTTCGGCGGTCCAGAGATTCTTCCCCAGGCGCTCGCTGTTGTTTTCTATCAGTGCGTTGGCGGCATCCAGAATGTTGCCGTGCGAGCGATAGTTTTGTTCCAGCTTGATCACTTTGGAGATGCCGAAATCACGCTCAAAATCTTTCATATTGCCTGTATTCGCGCCCCGGAATGCGTAAATACTTTGATCATCATCACCGACCACGAACACTGCTGCGGCATTTGGATTTCCCACACCCGCCAGCAATTTCAGCCATTGATACTGCAATCGGTTCGTATCCTGAAACTCGTCCACCAGGATATGACTAAAACGCTCTCGATAATGCCTGCACAGGATTTCATTGCGACTCAATAATTCATAGCTGCGCAGCAGCAACTCAGAAAAATCCACCACGCCTTCCTTGTTACATTGCTGTTCATAAGCTTGATAAAATTCAAGCATGCGGCGCGAAAAAGCATCGTCCGCCTCAACATAAGCAGCGCGTAAGCCGGCTTCCTTGGCATGATTGATAAACCATTGCACCTGGCGCGGCGGGAATTTTTTCTCATCGGCGGATAAGCTCTTTAAGATGCGCTTAATTAAGCCCAATTGATCTGCAGAATCCAGAATCTGGAATGTTTGCAGCAACCCTGCATCCTGATAGTGTGTACGCAACATGCGATGACACAATCCATGAAATGTCCCAATCCACATACCGCGCGTATTGATCGGCAGCATAGCGGTAATTCTTGTCAGCATTTCCTTGGCGGCTTTATTGGTGAAAGTTACCGCCAGTATGCCATGCGGGCTTACCTGTCCCGATTGAATCAAATAAGCAATGCGCGAAGTCAATACACGGGTCTTGCCACTTCCAGCGCCGGCCAATATCAGCACTGATTGGCGCGGCAGCGTGATGGCCTCGAGTTGCTGCGGATTAAGATCGGATAATAGGAGAGTCATGTAATCAATATGAATGAGGATTACTGCGTGGAAAGCAGTACCACGCGGTCAAACCGGATTGACCAGTAAAAAAGCATGACTGAAGTCTGTTCAGGCCATATCTTAAACAAGATGATATGGATTTCCAACTTACTGATTAATTCCGAATCAGATAGTGCATATAAGCATTTAATCGTGATTCATGAATTAACCAAAAGTCAGTTAAAAACACTATGCTCTACTTTTAGCGACGATCTCCAGAATCAATGGAGTCAGTATGAGTTCTATCGCCATGCCCATTTTTCCACCTGGAACAACAATGGTATTGGGCCGAGACATGAATGAATCATGAATCATATTCAACAAGAAAGGGAAATCCGCTTTCACCGGATCCCTAAAACGGATCACCACGAGACTTTCATCCAGCGTTGGAATATCGCGGGCTATGAATGGATTGGATGTATCGACAGTAGGCACACGCTGAAAATTGATATGGGTGCGTGAAAACTGCGGTGTGATGTAATGCACGTAATCATGCATGCGGCGCAAAATGGTGTGCGTTACTGCTTCTGCTGAATAACCACGCGCATTGGTATCACGATATATTTTCTGAATCCACTCCAGATTAACGATCGGCACAACACCAACCAGCAAATCCACGTACTTGGCCACATCAGCGGTATCACTTTTCGCTCCGCCATGTAGTCCTTCATAAAACAACAAATCAGAACCGGGTGGAATAGGCGACCATGGGGTGAATGTACCCGCTTTTTGTTGCCACGGTTGCGCTTCTTCATCATTGTGCAGATATAAACGTGTCTGACCGCTGCCGCTTTCGCCATATTCTTTGAATAAGGTTTCCAGCTTCTCAAACTCATTGGCTTCAGGCCCAAAATGGCTGATGGCACGCCCGCCATTTTTCTCTGATTCTGCAACCGCATGTTTCATCGATTCACGATCATAGCGATGAAAACTATCACCTTCTACAATCGCTGCTTTCAAATTCTCACGACGGAAAATATGTTCAAAACTACTTTTTACCGTTGAGGTGCCTGCACCAGAAGATCCGGTAACAGCGATAACCGGGTGTTTTTGCGACATTCTAATTTTCTCCTAAAAAATATAACGATTAAGTTCACCGGCTCAAGTAAAAGCCATCGACGGCAATTCTGTACCCCTATGATACCTTTTCCCATCCATATTTGGCAGGGCCATCAGTTTGATATTTAGCGTCCATTTCGATTTAAAACGACGCTATATCGAGACCCTATTGGAACCTATCGAATTTAAATCATGTCAGATTAATTGCTTAAAGAGCATGAGTATTGTATACCAAGATCACAAGCAAATTGTCTTTGACATTTGCCTGACTGAATGGAAAAGTAAAAGCTTTCTCTTCTATTTTCTATTATTTGCTTGATTCAAAGTTGGGTTCATATGAAAAATTTAAAATGGCGATTGATCACAATATCATTACTGGTCGTCATGCTCGATAATTTAGCATTGGCTGAGGGAGACGGTGGGGGCGATAGCGGGGGAGATTCAGATGGAAGTGGTCACTATGACGGCGATGGTCATCACCACCATTGGGATCATAGTCATGGTCATAATCATTTCAGTGTAGGCATCGGTGGCTATTATGATCCTTGGCTCTGGGGCGGTTACTACAATCCAGGGTTCTGGGGAGGTTATTACAATCCGGGATTCTTTGGCCCAGGTTTCTATGGCTATCGCGCATATGGATATGCAGATCCTTTTTTCAGGCCTTATTATGCTTACCCGCCCGCTGTTGCAGTTCCCTCACAACCACCCGTCTATATACAACAGCAAAAACCAACGGCTACTCAATCGAAAACCAATTACTGGCATTATTGCCGGGATCCGGAAGGATACTATCCATATATCAAGGAATGCCCGGGCGGCTGGTTACAGGTTGCCCCCCAACCCTATACACAATGATGAAGCGAGAATGCTATGAAAGCAATTAAACGAATATCGATACCATCAATAGTTTGTCTACTGGCAGCATGTGTCAATTTACCGGCAGGGCCCAGCGTTATGACACTGCCGGGTACCGGCAAAAGTTTTGAGCAATTCCGTTATGATGAATACGAATGCCGGCAGTATGCCTACGAACAAGTGGGCGGTACAACACCGCGGCAATCCGCTCAAATAAGCGGCATGGAAAGCGCCGCAATCGGGGCCGGTCTTGGCGCCATTGCTGGCACGGCTATCGGCGGTGGAAGTGGCGCTGCAATCGGTGCCGGCGCAGGTCTTTTAGCCGGCGGGCTCGTGGGATCCGGCACTGCCAGCACTTCTGCATACGTAAATCAACAACGCTACGACATCAGTTATATCCAATGCATGTATGCCAAAGGCCATCGCGTACCGGTATCCGGCAGAATTACCAATGATCCGCCTGCAAGCAACCATCGGGAAATTTCATCTCCGCCACCCAATTTCAATCCGCCGCCTCCACCACCTGGCAATCCGCCCCCACCTCCTCCACAATGATTTTTCCAGTAACTTGGGTAGTAAGCCGCTGAATAAGGGACTGAAGACTTTGATCTGTCAATAATTCAAAACTTCTGTAAAGACTGCAATCATTAACTTGTTTATCAAACAAATAATAACTGAGTATCATATTAGGCTAAAATACGCATTTGAATGGGGTCGGTGATTCATCAATAATCACCGATGCTCAGTGTAACAACTGAAATTTAGGCTTTCTACAAACTGCAACTGGAAAATAAGACATTAGGAGTAAAACTGTGCATCCGATTGTACCCGCTATCATGGCACTTGGTGCCATTCTGTTCCTTGTAGGAATAATTGTCTTTGCCCGGCTTGGATTGCAACGAATCAGCATTGTAAAACTACTGGGGAAAGAATATAAACTTTGGCGTTTTGTGGTTGCTACTGTGGGCTCAGGTGTAGCGCTGATTATGTTATCGGTTCTCATACAGAAACATATTCCTTATCAACCTGAGCCAGATCCCCAGTCTTTACAACCGGTGTTATCCAGCAACTTAAAATATGAGCTGGAATCCATTTTATCCAGGATGGATATTGATAAAGACACCATGATGGTGGCCATCAATCGATTCCAGGTGGAATACCAGGAAGCATCACAGAGAGGGGATAAAAACACGATGGATCTGCTCATTCTGGAAATGGCTTATAGAATCAGGACTGAGTTGAAGAATCAAAACTACCCGGAAAACCAGATTGAACGTGAAGTAGAAAGAATTATTGGTTTACTCAAGCAGAAACCCAATAAATAATGTAGCAATCAATAAAACGCATGTTCAGCTATTGTAAAATTTAATCACTTTATTAATTACTGAAGGATTCACTATGAAAAAAACCATTCAATCACTATTGATCCTGCCCATCCTGTTTTTGGCAGTTCCCAATCCAGTGCTTGCTGATCAATATCCTGACAAAGCCGTCGAAAAACTGGGAAATGGCTTGGCTAATGCGGTTACTGGTGTCGCTGAAATACCTAAAACGATAACAATCGTCGGCAACAGGGATGGCGTTATTCACGGAATGACTGTCGGATTCCTCACCGGCATTGCCAATGCGGTTGGACGGTCAATGAGCGGTGCTTTTGACATTGCGACATTCCTTATACCCACCACGCCTTTTGTCAAGCCGAGCTATATTTGGGATGATTTCAACCGGGAAACAACCTTCGTTGAATCACACATGCGCTAAATAGTTTCGCTTCTATCCCTGCCACGGCATGATTGGCTGGAAACAATAAGCAGGGATAGAAATATCTGAGTTATTACATAAAATTACGCGTATGCAAGGCTGAAAGTGACCGTGCACTCTGCTCATCGAAGCCAATCTTGCGCAAACGCCGGATACGCCCCTGATCCATATCGGCAATCAGCGCCTGTACTTTTTCCCATCCGGCACGCAAAGCTTCCGGCTGCCACGATCCGGCAGCCAATAATATCAGGGAATCAAACACTTCTTCATTGAGACCGGCAGTATGGGCAAGAACATCATGACGATGTTCGATAGCCGCTGCCAATCGTCCCAGCAACACCGGATCTTCCTGCACATGCCGCGTCAGATGGGCAATACCAAACGCAACATGGCGAGCTTCGTCTTGTCCAACCAATCGCGCTATCTCGCGTGTAACCGGATCTGGCGCATATTGATGCAGAAACCACAATAACGACAGGAAACTGCCCTCACCCAGTACCGAAAGCAGCATTGCCGATAAGGCAAAATCCGGCTCATCAATAAGCGTCTTAAGGGATGCCTGACCACCGGCGGTTGATAAGCCAAGTTTCGATCTCCGCAACAATGCACGCCGTGTAAATACTTCGATATGACGTGCTTCATCAGCCGCCTGAATCGCCAGCAACTGCATCACTTCACGGAAATGCGGATGCACTTGCGATGCGAACCGGGCCGGAATCACGAGTGCCGCTGTTTCATTCTCGATAAGATAAGTCATCACTTGCACGACCGCATCTTCCACTTCGTCCAATAATACGAACGGCTCATCCCACGGAATGGCTGCGGCAGGATTCCATTGCGAGGCGGCAGCCTGGGCGTATAATCGCGCAGCTTCCTTCGCCCATACTTCAGCACGCGTATCGAGGGGAAAATCGAAAACCGGCATGCCGGCTTCAACTGTTGCACCGCGCCCCGCCAGTCCCCAGTTGGCAGGTGCACGTTCTTCCGGAGTGGCGGCATCGCCGGTAGATTGCGCACCACGCCAACGCCCAACTTCAGCCCCGCCACGATGTATCACCGCAACCGGGCCGCCCGTGATTTGTGCCATTTCAATATCGTGACCCTGGGCACGGCACCAGCCACGCAGATGAATGGCAAGTTCCGGTGCATCGCCATACACTGCAACCGGAGCATGCACCGGCACTGTGCGTAGCGCGCGTTTTATCAGCAAATGCCCGCCCTGATCCAGTCCCAGATCGCCAAGCTCAACCGTGCATGGACCGCCTTCGGTCATAAGTAGGATTTGCTTACATTAGCAACGAATGCATCGATCGTTTTAAATCGATCCGCAGCTCTGGCCAGCAGTACGTATTTCCCGGTACGGCCTGGCTTCCATAGTTTCAATCCTTCAAGATCCAGTAAAGGCCTGACCTGCGGATCATCATACGACATGGACAGCAAGAGTTCACGAAAACGCGCAATCGTATCCTCAGGTACGCCATCCAGCACGGTGAAATTACAGTGATCATACTCGGCGGTCTGTGCAAGAATGCGCGTGCTGTTCGATGACAACGTGCCTTCGCGGGAAAAGAGCAGATGATTGCCGTCGATCATGCAGGCCGCATCAACTGTCCCTTCAATGAGTGCTTTGGCGGCATGACGTTCGCCCCCGATATGATCGCCATGTTTGCCAACCAGTACATCAAACATGCGCACCGTAAAGTCTTTTTCCGGCTCAAGCCCAGCCTCTGCCAAATGCAGTAATGGAATCAATGTCGCTTGCGGTGAATCGGAGGCGCCCACGGCAACAATCTTGCCGCGCAAATCTTCAATTGACCGGATCGGCGAATTATTGCGCACGACGATTACGCTGGTAAGATCGCAATCGGTATCGCGCATGGCGATTGCCCGGACTGTGCGGCCTGTTTTTGCGGCAATACGTTCAGCCTGCAGCCATGCTAACGGGGAATTCCAGGCAATGTGAAAGTGCCCGGCAAAATGCCCTTCCACTTGCCGTTCATAGTTTGAATACAGGATGTAATCAAAATCAAAATCGTGCTGTGCAAACCACTTTTGAAACCCATCCCAGATGGTGACCACTTTCGGGTCGTATGCTACCGCCCCCAGCAATAAAGTCGCAGACATGTCTTGTTCTCTCAGAATACCGGCAGGCCGCAAATGGCTTTGCCGATAAAGTCATATAATTGATCCGTTGTCGGTGCCATCACAGTACCGGCACGAGCATCACGAAACCGCCGCTCCACGCCAACCTCGCGGCGAAACGCTGCACCGCCGCAAACACGCATGGCTATATCCAATACTTGGGTTGCCGATTCACCGGATGCCGCTTTGCACTCCAATACACGCAACATCACATCTTCGCGCCCGGTTTCCATCGCTTGCAGCGTGTCGAGCCATAAACAACGTGTCTGGTCAGTAGCAATTCGCATTCGCGCCAGATAAGCCCGGATGGTCGGCAAATCACATAATGCTGAATCAAGATGTTCATAGCGAGTTCCCGCCACGTGGCCGCACGCTGCCGCAGTCGCACCCTCCATCAGCCCGATTCCGGTGGCGGCTGTTAACACATTGAACAAAGGCAGCACCGTCTCGAGCATAATCTTCAAGCCATCGCCATCTTCACCCAGCAGGGTGTGCTCAGGAATCAAGACATTCTCGGCAGTAACCGGTGTGGAATCATTACCGCGCAGACCCAGGCCATCAAAACCACCTGCTATCGAAAGGCCTTTACTGTCACTTGGAACCAGCCAGAGGGTGCTGGCACCTTCAGCAGCAACCGGTTTGCTCGACCACACATATAACGTGGCATGGTGCGCCGATGTCACCCAGCTTTTTCTTGCATTTAAACAAATACCATTCTGGCTACGGGTCGCCGTACCGACAGGCGCCCAGAAGTGACTACGCGACCCCGCTTCCGAGAAAGCCAGCGTCGCCAGATGCTTACCTTGCGCGAGCTGCTTGCGCACTGCTTCAGAACCATATTTTTCAATCACTGCTGTTGCCGTATAGTGCATACAAACAATCATCGCTGTCGATGCACATTCGCGTGCAAGACGTTCAACCATCAGCGCGGCAGCATGCAGCCCCTTCCCCAGACCACCCACATTTTTTGCACTGATCAATCCAAGCAACCCGGCATCGCGCAGTGCATCAACCGCTGCTTGTGGAAATGCGCCTGTTTGATCTACCTCGGCTGCATTCTGCGCTACAACATTGACAGCGATCTTTTCTACCATATCTAAATAGTCATTCATGGATTCTCTACTGATGTAACTACACCCAAGCAGGTGCGGCGTTAATGCTCAACTTTACACTCTGATTTTACTTTTTGGATTGATCAGAAACTCATATCGCTTCGCCCATACTTGCCGGTGATGAATCTGCCACAAGACATTCGCTGAACACATAGCTATCCGCCTCTTCAGCCAATCCATCACTTTCAACGAGCACAAAATGCACACATTCCCTTCCTTTGAAAGAATATTGATATTTATCAGGCTGTCTCATGTCAGGCAAAGCAATTTCATGAAACAGGCCATCCTGAACCCACCAGCGCCCTGACTCAGTGAAACTCTTTGTCATGCCGTCCATTTCTGTAAAACTGAACGCTATCGTATACGTGCCATCAGCATTTCTCGTTTGCATCCAGCTTTTTGTCGTGCCGCTCTGCTCGGCATATTCACCTTTCCATACACCGATCAGTTTGACATCAATGAACGGGCGTTGATCAGCCGCAGTAATAGCCTTACAACCGGACAAACTGATCGCCAGAAGCACACAAAAAAACAATCTCATCACTCTCCATCTTTTATTCAATATATTCCCGGTTTAGATAATCTAATCAACATCTTTCCACTTCCATCGCAACCATACCCGCAATTGCCTGAATTCCTCTGCATCCATACTATCCGGCAGTATCACCACACTGCGTGTAAAAAAATTTTCCGCAGGTTTCAGATTCAGCACTGTCAAATAAGGCGCCACGAAAGTACTACCCAATATGCTGCAAGCAATTGATTCGCCGGATCGTGTTGTCAAAGCGCATTGCATCTCATCGGATAGCGCAAGAGCCACCACAGCGTTGTTTGCGGTAAGCAGGGCATCCTGTTTCAAATAATGGATCAGACTGATGATCAGTACGAAAGTACCCATCGCCTTGATGCCCAAAGTCAGTGCCAGCGTCCATAATAAACCGGTTGCGACGAAATGGACTAAACTGAGCAATATCACAAGCTGGAGCGAGGGTTTGATATGGATAGACAAAATTGTCAGATTAAATAGAGACTAACCCAGTTATGATTTCTTTTTAGCTTTCTTTCCTTTACTGCTTTTCTTCTTGTTTTTATCCTTCTTCTTATCCTTGCCTTTCATTTTCTCTTTCTTCTTAGCGTCTTTTTTATTTTTCGTCTTGTCCTTCGCCTTATTACCCGCTTCAACCGGACTCATTGCTTTACTGGTAACAATCTTCTTAGCCGCTGTTCTTTTAATTGCAGTTTTGGCATTACTGGTTGCAGTCGTCAAGTTCTTGCCTGTTTTCCCTTGCAAGCAATCAGATGCTGCCTTTTTAGCCGTCTGGGCACGGGTATCACTAAAACCTGGTATCTTTTTTAATTCTACGAGACTGATCGAAGCCAGCGCTTCGACTGTTCTGATATTGTGTTCAGATAACAGCTTGGCTGTGACGGGACCGATTCCAGTGACATCAGTTAATTTAACCATGACTAGACTCCTGTTTGCTTAAAAAATCTCATTATATCCGTCTGTCAACTTAATACAACGAGCTTCAGGCCGACTTTGCTAAGTGTCTGCTTGCGGTGCCAGTTATGTTTACCAAGTAACTGTCCGGAAATAGAATGATTGGCTGTGGAGAAGCTATTTTGACCATATTTTCCGGTCATTTTCATTAACAGCTCAAATACTCGGGAATCACTTCAAAATGGCTTTTCCTCGCTACGATCACTATTTCTGAACAAACTCCTAATATATTTCTGACTATTATTTGATTAATGTCATCATTATCAGCCAAGGATTTTATATCCTGACAAAAGTTGGGTAATATGAAGATCGTCTAAATAGTTTCTGAAGATGTAGTCTTAAGTGGAGAGATCATCATGACACAGTTTATTCTGCAGTTGTTTCCTAAAAAAACCATCTTATTGATATCACTTCTGTTTTTTTATATTCCCAATAGTTTTGCTGATATGAATCTGAATTCAGGCCATGGTATACGCATATATCAGATCAACTATCTCAGTGAATCCCCCCAGACGAACTCAAATACCGGGCTTCTGGATATCGATCTGATAGCTTTACGGTCAGCAACTAATATGGAACAAGGTTACATCAATATGTTGGTGGGTGACTCATGGAAAGTTCGTAACTTAAAGATTAAAAAAGAATCTGAATATCCCTATTCTCATATCACCACACCTTTCAATCTCGGAGTGGAAATGGGAACTGATGTGAGTGAATTAAATGCCAGTATTTCAATTTCAGCAATTCCTTTGAAAGAATTTTCTAGTATAAGCCTGGCATCTTATACGGTGGAATCTATCGATTACATGATTGGAGGTGTACCGGATCATCCCGTTGTTGCACCACCATCACCGCCAACACTAGAGGATATTTTGTTTGGCAACCCAACAAATACCGATGCAATTACACAATTTGACCATCCTAATATCGAAGCGGCTGTCAATCAATGTATGCCAGCTTCAATTGCAAATAGCCTACAATATCTTGAAGATACAACAGATTTGGAAATACCGCATGAGCATAAAATGGGCTTAAAAGGAGACGACTCATTGGTTGGCCAACTGGATACCCATACCGATAGAACAGTGGTAGATCGCCGTTCCGATGTAGGAAACAGCGGCACCTGGGGGCTTGCAGGTAAAATGAGTTATCTGGCAACAAATGGGCTACAGAATAGGGTTGTGACCACACACATGGGTAACGGTGATTATGCCGGAACTGAAAATGTGAGTGTCGCTGTTGATGGAAAAACTGCCACTGCCACAGGGCTAGGAACAAGTATAAACTTTACCACCTTACTAAACGCCATGAAAGAAGGACAGGATTGTGAATTAGTTTATGCCTGGCCGGGTGGTGCTCATGCTGTGGATGCCGTAGCCGCAGGCACAACAAATGGTGAGCCGTGGATCGTGCATGGTTCAGATATTGATCAGAGCTCTGATAGCAGAGGTGCGGGTGCTTCAGGTTTTGTATTTGAATATCTGAAGGATACCGATAATGACGGCTTACTCAATCTTAGTGGAACCGACAGCCAATTAGTACAAGTTATCTGTGAAAAATATGTAGCACCGCCAGCTACATTAACAGTAACTGCTATCGAAGATCCTGCTGGACACAGTTGCTGTGTAACGCCACCTCCCAGCACTGTTGATATTGCACTTAAAAATGGAGATTTAACGATTAGCGGCAATGCATCCTGGTTACCCATGACAGGAACTCTTTCCGCTAATGGTGAATTCCTTTTAACCAGCGTTGCTACGGTTGCGGGTTTCCCAAATATTCATAACAGCTTCTCGGGCATTTATCATAATGGCGATATTACCCATGCCAAAATTACGTTAGGTACTGATGGCGGGCTGCCTCAGCAAACCCCAATTAGTTATGATGTCAATATTGCGAATACAGGATTAGCAACGACTATTAATCCGGTAATTCGGGCAAATGGTTTCCGTCGCGAATTTTCTATTGATGCCGGTGACCCGTTATCGATAAGTATAACCTTTGGCGCAGACAGTCTAGTGGAGCAAACTGCTGACTGGTGGGCGGTTTTACAAACCGAAACTGGCTTAAAATCTTATAATCTAACTACCGGACAGTTTCAAGATGGCCTGAACGTAAGTTATCAAGGCCCGCTTGTTCATTTGCCATTTACCCGGTTGACTCTATTTAATAATGGATTAGAAGCTGGAATATATACCTTCTATTTTGGTGTCGATTTGGTGCAAAATGGTAATCTGGATATCGAATCCGCTTCGTATGATAAAGTAACTGTAACAGTACAGTAAAAAGCAGAAGGGGTCGTCATTTGACGACCCCTTCAACAAGCTTGCAAATCCTGCAAGTACTATTTACTCACAACGGCTCCACAACATTACACGATAGGTCAGCCTGTTCTCATTATCGAAAATGAGCGAACTTAATGCACCCGATTTGATGCAACTTTCTGGCTCAGAAAGCTGATGCTAGGTTTTAACTTGCGATTTATTTCTTTAACATGTCTTTGAGATTAGCAAACGGATTAAATGTAGCCATCTTTTCAGGTGTCCTGCTATCAGTTCGGCCCATCGAATCTTTAAGCTTGGAGTGCTCGTTCTCATGACAATAGGTACAGAGTAACTCCCAGTTACTGCCATCAGATGGATTATCATCGTGATTACTATTCTTGTGATGCACTTCCAGTAATTGCAAGTTTTTGTGATCAAACGTGCGCGCACAGCGGCCACATACCCAGGGAAACAATTTGAGTGCTTGCTCCCGATATCCTTTGGCACGCTTTTCTGCATTTTGACGTGCTTCAAGAATTACTTTATCCAGCTTACTGGTATCTTTTGCCATCAATTTACTTCCTCAAAACCTTTTGATCTCTTCACATTCAGACATTTTACCCAGCCTGAACTAATTACTGCATTACAGAGGCAATGCTAAATTATGATAAACCCTAGAGTCTGCCGGACTTATCAGGGTAATATGAGCCGCTTCTCCCATTTTCGCAGCCGATCAGCCTTAAGTCCGGCAGGCTCCTAGTGCCCTGCATACAGCCTATCAACCTCTACCTTATATTTTTCCAGCACTTTTGCCCGTTTTAACTTTAAGGTGGGCGTCAGTAAACCGTTTCCAATACTCCAGGGTTCCTGAATAACTGCAACACGGCGTATTTTGGCATAACCCGGGAACTCACTCGTTTGATGAGTAATTTTGTCTAATAAAATTTCCTCAACTTGTTGATTATTCTGCTCATCATTCAAACCGGCATCCAGACCGTATTGTGTGACGGCGTTTTGCCAGCGGACCGGGTTCAAAACAACCAGAATACTTAAATAGGAACGTGCCTCGCCGATCA
>CAKKRO010000027.1:0-3656 GCA_919902625.1 Nitrosomonadaceae bacterium | reverse complement strand
ATCAACATCACCTGTTCAAATAACGGATCGCGCAAAATGGCTGCTTCCATATCAGCCGGCGGTACTTTCTCACCGGTCGACAATACAACAATTTCTTTCAATCGCCCGGTAATGATTACATGTCCCTGCTCATCAATCGTTGCAATATCGCCGGAATTCAACCAGCCATCCGATGAAATGATTGCTTTCGTCGCTGCGGGATTATTCCAGTAACCCAGCATTACATTGGGTCCGCGTATCAGCAACGCATTATTTTCACCCAGCTTGACTTCCACGCCAGGAATAGGCAGACCGACACTGGCCGGTACATTATCTTCAAGTCTGTTGGCACAAATGACCGGACTGCTCTCAGTCATGCCGTATCCCTGTAGAATAGGCAATCCCAAGCCTATAAATAAGCGCGAAACTTCAGCCGGTAATGCAGCCCCTCCGCTCATCACAAACCGTAACCGGCCGCCCAGTTTATTCATGACCTTACTGGCAACCAGTTTCTTCAATAATGGCCATAAACAATGGGTGAATCGCCAATTTCCTCTTGCTTGGTAATATTCAAAGCGACTATAGCCTACGTCTACCGCAAGATTAAATAGCCAACGCGCAAAACCGGAGCCTTCGGCGAGTTTTGCCCGTATGCCTGCATAAACCCTTTCATAGATACGTGGTACCGAGATCATCAGTGTCGGCTGAATTGTCAACAGATCTTCCTGTAATTGCTGTATCGAACGTGTATAAGCAATAGTGGCGCCACTCATCATAGGGACATAGTAACCTGCTGTACGTTCAAAGGTATGTGACAAAGGCAAAAAAGAAAGCAACAAATCATCGGATGATACCGGCACCACTTGTAAACAACTGTAGGCATTAGTCAAAATGTTGTGATGACTGAGCATCACCCCTTTGGGACGGCCTGAAGTACCTGATGTATAGATAATTGTCGCAAGACTATAGGGATCGCTGTTGACATGCTTGACTTCACCGGCATGAGCAGGCAGCCAATCCCTGGCTGATACAACACGCGCACTGTCACGTGAATCAAGGCTGCTTTGCTCAAAAGATCCGAGCAGAACGATCCGTTGCAATCCTGCTATCTGATCATGTATGGCAACAAACTCCTGCCACTGATCTGAGCCCTCCAGCAACAATAATCGAGCACCGGCATCGTTTATGATATAAGCTGCATTTTCAACGCGATCATCTGTGTAAAGTGGTATCACAACCAGCCCACGCCCTAGTGCCGCTTGTTCGAACATAACCCATTCCGGGCAGTTTCTCATCATTACCGCCACCCGGTCACCGGGAACGAGGGCTTCTTTGGCGAGTGCCGCCTGCCAGCGTGCAATCCATTGATTCATCTGCTCCCAGGTATAACTACTCCATTGTTCGCTGATTGGATTGAAATAACGATAAGCCACTTTCTCCGGCGAGCGTTGCACACGCTTCTTAAAAAGACCATCCAGTGTTTTTGCCTCCTCTACCGGAATGATATCGGTTATTCCGTCTTGCCCGACTTCCATAGTTTTCCCTTTTACGCAGAGATCTCAGTTGAGTTGAAGACCCTGTCTTGGTTCCCTTGCGGTTTATTCAATTGCATCCTTCTTTTCACTGTTTGTTTTAGCGCTGTTGGCACTCTTAACTGCTTGAGTAGTATCACTGGAACTTTCTGTCTCGGTTATGCTTTTGTTGCTACCGGTGCTTTTGGCACTTGTAGCACTCCGGGTATTATCATCAGTTTTTGTGCCCGCAGCACTACTTTTTGTATCGTCGATATTCTTATCACTACCGGCACTTAAAGTGCTTTTAGTGCTACTGATTGTTTTACTGCTTGCCTTACTTTGGGCTTTGGTTTCCGTACCAAAATCAGGCGGGAAATCATCGACCTTAACGACCCGGCTGCGCAGATCTTTCATCTTGTTCAGCAAATCCGCTTCTGCCGCAGTGATCACCTGTAGTTGCAATGCCTGAGCGATTTGTTCATCGCCATGCGTAGTAATCCGGTGTGACCTGATGGCTTCCCTTAGTTTAGCTTCGACGGCTCCGCACTCAATAACACATTGTAATGCTTGCTCCAAATCCGCTATGGGTTCATTATCTACGGTAGGCACATAAATTCCGGCCGTCAACCGATCACGTGCAGCACCTGGCGTCATCATTAGCCTGGAAACCTCGTGCGCCAGAGCATCAGCGGGTGGTTTGCAACGTTTGCCGAGTGGGAAAACCAGCCCCCTTAGCAACCAGACAAAGGCGATATTTCCTGGGAAGTTAGACAGAAATTCATCAAAAGCCTGCTGCATCCGGTAAATGGCATCCTGCATAGACCAATGTAACAAGGGCAAATCAGAATCGGGACGACCGTCTTCTTCAAAGCGCTTCAGAGCCGCCGAACATAAATACAGCATACTCAGAATATCGCCTAATCGAGCGGATAATCTTTCTTTACGCTTGAGCGAACCGCCCAATATCATTAACCCGATATCGGCGATACAGGCAAAGCTGGCTGAAAAGCGTGTCAACTGGCGATAATAAACGGCAGTTTCCGGTGTACCGCTCTCCGGTACATTACCTTTTATATAGTTGCCAAATAACGCATAAATCAAACTATTAATGATATTACGCACCGTAAATATTGCATGTCCAACCAATGCTTCATCAAACGCCAATAGCGCACGTTCTTTGTTCTTATCATGCGCTGCATTGACTTCCTTTAATAAATAAGGGTGGCAACGGATGGCGCCTTGGCCAAAAATGATCATGTTGCGCGTCAAAATATTAGCGCCTTCAACTGTGATACTGACTGGAATTTGCTGATAAGTGCGGCCCAAATAGTTTCTTGGGCCGATGCAGATGCCCTTCCCGCCATGAATATCCATCGCATCATTAACCGCTTGGCGTGCCCGTTCAGTCAGATGGTACTTGACGATGGCTGAAGCCACTGAAGGCTTCTCACCCAGATCAACAGCGCCCGCTGTCATCACACGCGCGGCATCCAGCATATAAGTGTTACCACCGATACGTGCTAAAGCTTCCTCTATCCCTTCAAAATAACCAATCGGTGTTTTGAATTGTGTACGCACCCGGCTATAAGCGCCACCCGTGCGCGCCGCCAGTTTTGCTGCCCCGGCACTGGTAGCGGGCAATGAAATGGATCGCCCTGCAGCGAGGCAATTCATCAACATGCGCCACCCCTGTCCAACCCCTTCTTGCCCGCCAATAATCCATTCCATCGGAATGAATACCTCTTTGCCCGAATTGGGGCCATTCTGAAATGCGGCATTGAGCGGATAATGCCGCCGCCCTATATTCACTCCCGGTGTATTAGTGGGAATAAGCGCCAGGGTAATACCCAGATCTTCATCCCCGCCCAGTAATCGATCGGGATCATACAGTTTGAAGGCGAGTCCTAAAATGGTTGCGACCGGCCCCAGGGTAATATAGCGTTTTTCCCAGGTGACACGCATCCCCAAAACATCCTTGTTACCTTCATATTCGCCGCGACATACAATGCCAAAGTCCGGCATGGCACCGGCATCCGATCCCGCTTCCGGTGAAGTCAATGCAAAACAGGGCACTTCCAAACCCTTGGCAAGACGAGGCAAATAATATTCTTTCTGTTTCTCGGTACCGTAATGCAACAGCAGCTCAGCCGGCCCAAGTGAATT
>CAKKRO010000026.1:3487-6583 GCA_919902625.1 Nitrosomonadaceae bacterium | reverse complement strand
CCAGCACGGCGGCCAGTATGCCTGTTCCGGTGCCGATATCAAATGCGACCGATTGTGCCATAAGAAGCGGGGGCAATGGCGTTTTTGTCACCAACTCGACATATTCGCTGCGGATCGGCGCAAAAACACCGTAATGCGGATGAATGCGTGCGCTCAGAACTGGAATTTCGATGCCCTTTTTGCGCCATTCGGCGGCCCCGATCAATCCCTGCAATTCGCGTAGCGAAGCGATATAAGTTTCTGTGCTTGGGCCATACGCTTCAAGGCAAGCCGCGCGCACATCAGACGCGCGGCGTAACGGGATGTTGTGGTCTGCGGTAAAGGGGATCAGCAATTGGCCTAAGGTGCGGGCGCGCTGCGATTGAGCCTGGCGGTGCAGATGGAAGGTTTCGGCAGGAGAAGCCGCTGTTTCTTTTGTTTTGCGCTTCAGCGCTTTTTTATCGGCGCGCCGCGCCAAGGCTTGTAACAATTGGCGTGCGTTCTGGAAATCACCGCGCCACAGCAATGCCGTGCCTTCGCAGGCCAGGCGGTAAGCCGTATCGGCTGTCATGCGGTCATCAATTACCAGCACGCGTTTGGGCGGCGGCAAGTTCTTTTCTGAACGCCAGCGGGCGGATTGTTCTTCGCCCGCTTCGTTCCAGCAAATGATAGGATAATCGCTCATGGCGAAAGGTGCGGCAGGATCAGGATGGCGGCGGGATAGAAATATAAATGCATGGAATAGCGAGAGAAATTTATCGGTTATAGTTGAGATTTTAAGTTCAACCCATATTATACTCTTCATAAGATTTGGATTTATGGCAGTATCCTTCATCCGCTTACCTTGACTGTCATGCCCTGACCGGGGTGACAGACCGTTTACACCCTTCCTGGAGTTTTATGTCTTTCTCTACTTTCGGCTTGTCCGATGAAATTATCCGTGCTGTCACTGAACGTGGCTATACGGTTCCCACGCCCATTCAATTACAAGCTATCCCCGCCGTATTGGCTGGTGGCGACTTGCTGGCGGGCGCACAAACCGGTACCGGTAAAACCGCCGGTTTTACGCTGCCTATCCTGCATCGCCTTTCCGATAAAAGTGTCAAGGGGCCATCCAGCGGACGGCCACCGATACGGGCACTCATTCTTGTCCCGACGCGTGAACTCGCCGCGCAGGTGGAGGAAAGCGTGCGTGACTATGGCAAATATTTAAAATTAAGTTCGATGATCATGATCGGCGGCGTGAATATCAATCCGCAGATCACCCGCCTGAAAAGCCGCGTGGATATTCTGGTGGCCACGCCGGGACGGCTGCTGGATCATGTGCAACAAAAAACATTGAGCTTGTCGCAGGTTGAAATTCTTGTATTGGATGAGGCTGATCGCATGCTGGACATGGGGTTCATCCGGGATATCAAAAAGATACTCGCATTACTGCCCAAGCAGCGGCAGAATTTATTATTCTCGGCCACGTTTTCGGATGAAATCCAGGCACTGGCGGACAATCTGCTCAATAAACCGGTAATGATTGAGGTGGCGCGGCGCAATGCGATTGCCGACAAGGTGACGCATGTGGTGCACCCGGTGGATCGTGAGCGCAAAAAAGAGTTGTTGGCCCATCTGATTAAACAACACCGCTGGTCACAGGTACTGGTATTTACCCGTACCAAGCATGGCGCCAATAAGCTGGCGGAGTTTTTGCTGGCAAACAGCATCCCTGCATTGGCCATCCATGGCAACAAAAGCCAGTCGGCGCGCACGCAGGCATTGGCAAAATTCAAGGCGGGTGATTTGCAGGTGCTGGTGGCGACCGATATTGCCGCGCGCGGGATTGATATCAGCGAATTGCCGCATGTTGTCAACTTTGAGCTGCCCAATGTGGCTGAGGATTATGTTCACCGCATTGGCCGCACCGGCCGTGCGGGTGCTGAAGGCGATGCGGTGTCGCTGGTGTGTGTCGATGAAAACAAGCTGCTTACAGCGATAGAAAAACTGATCAAGCGCGAATTACCCAGTCAGGTGATTGCCGGTTTTGAACCGGATCCACGCATTAAAGCCGAGCCGATTAAAAACGGCCGTGGCGGCGAACCGCGTGGCGCGACACCTTCACGCAAGCAGCCAAAAAACTCAACGAGCTCAACGAGTTCAACAAGCAAACCTTCATCTGCCAGAAAACCTGCGGGCGCTGGTTTTGCACGCCCAGCGATCAATCATTCCACAGCACCACGTCGTGCCGGGGGGCGGGGGCGTTAATACGTTTGAAAAGCGGCAGAACCAGCGCGCGAAATCATCGTGCAATGGCCGGTGTGAATGGAATCCCGCGCAGTTTGAAGCCCGGCTTCAAACCACGTTTTTCGAACCAGCCCTGATTCATCTCCAGGGCGTAGCGTACCGGCTTGGCGGAGCAGTGTGAATTCCCGGTCTCAGGTTGCATATCCTTAAGGTTCACGATGCTGCCGTCATCGGCGATGAAGGCGATGGTCAAAGGCAGCAGCGTGTTGCGCATCCAGAAGCAGCGCACCTGAGGACTGTCGTATATGAACAGCATGCCCTCGTTGACTCCCATCGTTTGGCGGTACATCAATCCGATGGTCTGTTCATTCATGGTCTGTGCCATTTCGGCCTGGATAACATACATGCCAGCCGTCAACTCGACCACGGGCAGGCGCGGTTGCGGGCCATCCTGAGCCATAGCGCTGATGGCGGCCAGCAGACCCAGAAGAGCCATTGCGACCTGTTGCGACAAGGTTTTTGTTTTGTCATGGATCATAGTGTTTTGATGCTCCGCTTCTGCATTGCCGATGTCATCCATCGTTTCGATGATAGGCTTTTCGTTATGAAAATAGCATTCTATCGGATCTGCACGAAAAACCGCATAGATTTATTTCTGGCTAATCTTGCTGCCGAGATGTTCAATTTTTACTTTGGCCACACCATGCAGGCCGATTCTTTTTGCGGCACCATGGGATAAATCAATGACTCTGCCTTTCCTGAAAGGGCCCCGGTCATTGACGATGACATCGACATGGCGGCCATTGCTCAGGTTAGTGACTCTGACTTTGGAGGGTAAAGGAAGCGTTTTGTGGGCGGCGGTTAAGTTGTGCGGGATGAAGCGTG
>CAKKRO010000026.1:0-3387 GCA_919902625.1 Nitrosomonadaceae bacterium | reverse complement strand
TTCCTATGGAATGCTGCGTGAACCCACTTTTGCGGGCGTGCTTTCTTTCATGCGGCGCAATTACAGCAAGGATCTTGCCGGTGCTGATCTGGTCATCAGCGGTATCCCGCTGGATCTGGCGGTTTCTTACCGTTCAGGCGCGCGCCTGGGGCCGCAGGCAATCCGTCTTGCATCGGCAGAGGTTGCTTCCCTGAAGCCTTATCCCTGGGGTTTTGATCCGTTCGAAAACCTGGCGGTGATAGATTTTGGCGATTGTTATCTCGATGTTCACAATCCCATGACGATACATGAAGCGATTGCCGGCCATGCACAGCATATTCTGCAATCCGGTGCGCGTATGCTGACTTTCGGCGGTGATCATTATATGACCTATCCATTGTTGAAAGCGCATGTCGAAAAGTTTGGCGAACCGCTTTCGCTGATCCATTTTGATGCACATAGCGATACCTGGGAAGATCATGCGCCTAATTCACTGAATCATGGAACCATGTTTTACAAAGCAGTGAACGATGGATTGATTGATCCAAAACACTCCGTACAAATCGGCGTCCGTACCTGGAATGACGATTTCATGGGCATTCACATTCTGGACGCGACCTGGGTGCATCGGCATGGCACCGATGCGGTAATTGCAGAGATTGAGCGCACCGTCGGCCACCGTCCGGCTTATTTCACATTTGATATTGATTGCCTGGATCCCGCTTTTGCGCCTGGCACCGGCACACCGGTTTGCGGCGGGTTGTCCACCGCGCAGGCATTAGCCATCATCCGGGGATTCACCGAGCTTAATCTGATCGGCATGGATATAGTTGAAGTATCGCCGCCCTATGACCACAGCCAGATCACGGCTCTGGCCGCCGCGCATATCGCCTGCGATCTGATTTGCCTTCTCGCGCAACGTAAAGCAAAGGGATTGTTGAAAGCCTGATGATAAACGCATGAGCAATAGTTGGTCGTTTTTTTGGTTTTCATGGGTGGATTGCTTTAAATTTTTTTATTGCTGAATAAACATTTGCTTGAATCCAGAATATATAGTTCAATTTATTTTGTGCTTTTGCGGTTTCCCGGTTTTTTACGATTTTTATTACAGGTTAAAGGTGTTCTTTGGAAAGCGTGCCGTTGCACATCCTGCTGATCGCATTGCTGTTTTTGTTGGTTCTGTCAGGTTTTTTTTCCTTATCCGAAACCAGCATGATGGCCATCAATCGCTATCGCCTGCGGCATCTAGCCAAGCAAGGTCATCGTGGCGCGCGGCTGACTGTAAAATTGCTCGATAACACGGATCGGTTACTGGGCGTTATTTTACTGGGCAATAATTTACTGAATACAGCTTCCGCAACTTTGGTGGCTGTCATTATTGCCACCTTCTTTGCGCATGATGAGTTTGCCCTGCTCATGGGAACGATAGCCGTTACCTTTGCCATTTTGGTCTTTAGTGAGATTACTCCAAAAGTCATTGCAGCCGCCTACCCTGAGCGCATTGCTTTGGCAGCCAGTTATGTGTTGACGCCCTTATTGATTATCTGTTACCCCATTGTATGGTTTGTTAATTTATTTGTCAGCGGGTTGCTGATTCTGTTTCGATTGAAGCCCAAAAAAGGGGCGCTTGAACAAAAGATCAGCACGGAAGAACTGAAAACATTGGTGCTGGAAGGCGGGCATTTTATACAGCATAAGCATCAAAGCATGTTGTTGAACTTGTTTGATCTTGAAACCATTACGGTGGATGATGTGATTGTGCCGCGCAGCCAGATTGAGGCGATTGATCTGAATGCGGATGATGACGTGATTCATGCGCAATTATTGACATGCCATCATACCCGTTTGCCGGTCTATCGTGAACGCATGGATAATATTGTCGGCATTGTTCATGTGCGCAAGGTGCTGAATCAGATGCAGAATGGAAAAATAACGGCGCAAGCGCTGGAGAAAGTGATGCGCAAACCGTATTTTATTCCGTCGGGCACCCCGTTATTTTCCCAATTGCAGTTATTTCAGGAGAATCAGAAAAGAGTTGGTTTGGTTGTTGATGAATATGGCGAATGGCTGGGGCTGGTTACACTGGAAGATATTTTGGAGGAAATCATTGGAGAGTTTACCACCCAGGCGCCGACTCAAAGCAGCGCTTTTCTGAAACAGGAAGATGGCAGTATTATTGTTGAAGGAAGTACTTTGTTGCGTGATTTGAATCGCAAGCTTGATTTTCAGTTTCCACTGGATGGGCCCAAAACCTTGAACGGCTTGATACTGGAATATTTTCAGGATATTCCTGAAGCGGGGATTGGGCTTAATATCGCAGGCTATCCGATGGAAGTTATTCAAACAAAAAACCGGGTGGTAAAAACCGTCAAAATTTTCCCTGCTTTGACAGAAACGGAAGCGAATAACCCAGAGCAGTCTTGAAATCTTAATTGATAAGTTATGTGTGAATCCGAAGTTCGCAGAATGATTACTCCGGGGCCAATCCAAGTTGGACGGGAGTGATAAAAGCAGTTATCCTGTCGCCGGTAAATGACATTAGCCGTGTGTTCATCAAAGCGCCCATAGCTCAGCTGGATAGAGTACCGCCCTCCGAAGGCGGGGGTCGCACGTTCGAATCGTGTTGGGCGCGCCAATCAATAAAGCAGTTTTTGGCATATCTTATTGATTATAAGATGGTTGTTTTATTGACCTGATTCTCAATACAGTATGTTCGCAGAGGCAAAAATTTGCAATTTACACACCACATGGATTCCAATTCGTTGATGCATACCCTATCATTCATGTCATACCTGAAGTCTTAGAGAAAATTTGGATGTTTACTGGAATCATAGAGGCGGTGGGTGAAATAAAACAGATTCATCCGATCACAGAACATAGTCATAAGGGATTGTTCTTAAGTATTTTCCCTGGGGAATTGGATTTGAGCGATGTCAAGGCAGGTGACAGTATTGCTGTCAATGGCGTCTGTCTTACGGTCACAACATTGGCTGATGGTCTGTTTACCGTTGATGTCTCGCAAGAAACATTGAACTGCACACAAGGATTGGATCAAGTGGGTACGCGCGTCAATCTGGAAAAAGCCATGCGCTTGTCTGATCGATTAGGCGGCCACTTGGTGAGTGGTCATGTGGATGCAACCGCAGAAGTGACTCAATTTGAACCGGCGGGAGAGAGTTTCTTGCTGACAATCAGAGCGCCCGAGCCTTTACTGCGATACATTACCCATAAAGGCTCCATTACAGTCAATGGGGTTAGCTTGACGGTTAATCGGATTGAGAGCGATGAGTTTTCGCTTAATCTGATTCCGCATACACTGGCGATGACCACTTTATGTGAGCTTAAACCGGGGATGCGGGTAAATCTGGAAACAGATATGTTGGCCCGTTATGTGGCAAGATTATTAAA
>CAKKRO010000025.1 GCA_919902625.1 Nitrosomonadaceae bacterium | reverse complement strand
GCTAATATTATAAAAATATGCCAGCTAATTGAGGAGCCCCGAATGTTTGACAAACCCAACCAACTCATTTTTTATGTCAATGTAATACTCGCGGTCTTTGGTGTTTTGGTCGCACTACTGACCGGTTACGTTGTGCTTGGGTTAATATTTGCTGCCAGCGGGTTGTTATTGGTTTATGAGCAAATCAGACAAAACAAATCTGCATTTACCATCGCCGATTTAAGAAAAACACTGACTATTCATGATACTGGCGGCAGCAAAGCAACGCTGACACAAACACAAATGACAACGGCCTGCCATGCCGGCAATTCAGAATACTGGTTTAGAAATATCCGCGCCCTGGGAAGTACCGGTAACTTCAAGGTCAATGGTGACGATCCTGCAGAACAGAAAATAGAAAACGGAAACTATCAGGTATGCATGAAATTTCCTCCCGGGTTAAAAGCAATTGAGGGTTCTGATCTGACTTTATCGTATGAATACAATGACGCCTTTACACAAACTGAAGGAATACTTTCGCATGTCGTTGACGATGACACGCGGCAACTGCGTCTGATCGTTGAATTACCCCAGGGGCGCCCCATTTCATCGGCCCGGTTTTTCTGCAAACAGAATGGGGTGGAAGAAGCGCTTCTGCCACCTGTTGTCACGGGACAAACAAAAATTGAGGCGGATATCAGGAACCCGAAACTGGGTACGGAATATTGCTTGCAGTGGCATTGGCCCGAAGAAGGCGTCATAAAGAAAATAAGCCGTCTTTTCTAAACTGCAATGCCCCTGTTTTTACCTTAACCTGAATGAACCTAAGGAAACGTCGAATAATTCAGCGAGCAAGATGAGATGCAAGGCGGATGAAGCGCAGGAAATGAGACATATCATACAGATAGGCGAATTTTCGGGCACCACCCAACGCAGCAGATCACTTGCGCAGACAATATTATTCAGCATTTCCCTAACTCAAATAAACTTTATCTGATCCTCAAAAAGAGCTTGTGCCTTTCCTATCGATAGCGGAAATTTAAATACCGTTGAATTTACTCAGAGCCCTCGCTGCTGTCAGCAGCATGACCTTTATATCGCGTATTCTCGGGTTTTTACGTGATGTCATGATTGCGCGGATTTTTGGCGCGGGAGTGGCGACTGATGCTTTCTTTGTTGCTTTCCGCATCCCCAATCTGTTGCGGCGCTTATTTGCCGAAGGCGCGTTTTCACAGGCTTTTGTCCCCATTCTTGCCGAATACAAAAACACCCGCACCCCGGAAGAAACCCGTGACTTGATTGATCATATTACCAAGCTGTTAAGCATCACACTGTTTATCGTCACCGTGATCGGCATCATTGCCGCGCCGCTGATCATTTATGCCAGCGCGCCGGGATTTTCCGCCAACCCGGAGAAATTCAATCTGACCGTTGAGCTTCTGCAGATTACATTCCCCTATATCTTATTTATCTCTCTGGTTGCTCTGGCAGGCGGCATACTCAATACCTATGGCCGGTTCAATGTGCCCGCAGTCACACCCGCGCTATTGAACCTGTCATTTATAGGCTGTACGCTGTGGCTTACCCCTCTAATGGATCCGCCGGTTCTGGCGCTGGCATGGGCGGTCTTTATCGGTGGCGCGCTACAGCTCGCTTTCCAGATACCCTTTCTGCTGCGCCTCAAGTTATTGCCTCGCATCCGTCTCAGCAACCCGGATACCGGCGCCTGGCGCGTGATCAAATTAATGGGTCCTGCCGTTTTTGGCGTATCCGTCGGTCAAATCAGCATGCTGATCAATACCATCTTTGCTTCGCTGTTGATTACCGGCAGCGTGTCCTGGCTTTATTACGCAGATCGCCTGATGGAATTCCCGGCAGGTCTGCTGGGCGTCGCCTTAGGCACAATCCTGCTTCCATCTCTGTCCCGGCATTACAACAGTCACAGCTCCGAAGAATACTCGCGCCTGCTGGACTGGGGGCTGCGCATGACGATATTACTGACATTGCCCGCAGCCCTGGCACTGGCATTATTGGCAACGCCTTTAATCGCCACACTGTTTCACCATGGCGCCTTCACCGACCATGATGTCTGGATGACACGTGAAGCGTTAATCGCCTACAGTGTTGGATTGCTTGGATTAATCCTGGTCAAAGTGCTCGCACCCGGATTCTATGCACGCCAAAACATTAAAACACCGGTGAAAATAGCTGTCATCACATTGATCACCACGCAATTGATGAATCTCGCTTTTATCATTCCTTTCAAACATGCCGGATTGGCATTAGCCATCGGTCTGGGAGCATGTCTTAATGCCGGATTGCTGTATTACAAATTACGCAGCCATAACATTTACCAACCCCAACCCGGATGGCGTATTTTCTTTCTGAAAATACTGACCGCCGTGACAGTCATGGGAATTGTTTTATGGTTTGCGACAGGCAGCGATGCTTCCTGGCTGGTTGATTCAGCAATGACACGCGCCGGCCGATTGACCTGGATAATCGCAGCCGGCGCATCCAGCTATTTCGCCGCTTTATGGCTATTAGGTTTTCGTATAAAAGATTTTGCCAAACAACAGACCATATAGGATGGCTCACACTCACGCATTTCAAGCGAGTAAGCTATGAGCATCTCATTGCCAATAGCCTTATTAGCTCCCCAAAATGAGTAAGATCCTTTTTGTACTCTACTGAGAAAGTGCTTGAAATTGATCC
>CAKKRO010000024.1 GCA_919902625.1 Nitrosomonadaceae bacterium | reverse complement strand
ATTTAAATTATTAGGAAAAATTATGAATGAATTGAGAACCATCATTGAAGAAGCCTTTGACCGCCGTGCTGAAATTACACCGCGCAATGTCGATGCCCATTTGAAAGAATCCATCGCACAAGTTCTGAATCTGCTCGATGGTGGTAAGCTGCGTGTGGCTGAGAAAATCAATGGCGACTGGGTGACGCACCAGTGGATCAAGAAAGCGGTGTTGCTGTCATTTCGTATCGAAGATAACAGCTTTATCAAAGGCGGTTTCTCCAATTATTTCGACAAAGTACCGTCAAAATTCGCAGATTACAGTTCCAGGGATTTCCGGGACGGCGGCTTTCGTGTGGTGCCCCCTGCGGCTGTACGCAAAGGCTCGTTTATTGCCAGCAACGTGGTATTGATGCCATCGTATGTCAATATCGGTGCGTATGTGGATGAGGGCACCATGGTCGATACCTGGGCAACAGTAGGGTCCTGTGCCCAGATTGGCAAGAACGTGCATCTATCCGGTGGTGTAGGTATTGGCGGGGTGCTGGAGCCGGTACAGGCAAGTCCGACCATTATTGAAGATAATTGTTTTATCGGTGCGCGTTCAGAGGTTGTAGAGGGCGTGATTGTGGGTGAGAATTCAGTGATTTCAATGGGGGTCTACATTGGTCAAAGTACAAAAATTTATAATCGCGAAACAGGGGAAGTGACTTATGGCCGCATTCCTGCCGGATCGGTTGTGGTGTCAGGCAACCTGCCGGCTGAGAACGGAAAATACAGTCTTTATTGCGCGGTGATTGTTAAACAGGTAGACGCCAAGACACGGTCAAAAACAGGCATTAATGAGTTGCTGCGTGGAATTTGATTGGATTTCCCACCGGTTAAACAAAATAAAAATCCCCGTAATTGGGGATTTTTATTTGAATGGATAGCCCGGATTACTTTACAGTGATTTGATTATCCACTTTCTTGACCCCATCCACGATCCAGGTATGCATGTTGACGCGGGTGAGCTGATCTTCATTGTTTACGGTACCACTTAAGGTGACATGGCCATCTTTGACCTTGATTTCGACATCAGCGCCTTGTAAAACAGGATCTGATTGAACTGCTTGGGTGATGCGCGCAAAAATGGTCGAATCATCGTAAACAATGCCAGCGGGTGGAGCGATCCAGGATTCATGAGTTTTCTCGGCATAATTTCCGCAGCCGTTCAGAACTAATAAGATCATGAATAATATGGTTAGATTAAATAACTTGTAATGGTTTTGCATGGTGTTTCTTCCTATCAGTATGTTCTAATTGAATCAAAAGTATTTTCTTTATGGCTTATATCGTGTCTTGTGAAATGTACTGAATCATAACGCCACAGGTGGGATATAGACAAGTCAACCTATCTGGAGACCAATGGAATACTATGGGTGGATAGTCGTCAGTAGCCTGAATTTATATGGTTATTTCATGTAGAAAGCGCCGCACTTGATCGGGTAAATCATTCGCCAGGCAATCAAATTCTTTTGTTTTATCAGTCTTCATGCTGCGTAACCAGGTGAGTTGCCGCTTGGCCAACTGCCGGGTGGCGGCAATTCCCATCGCCTGCAATTCAGATGCGTTTATTTTACTGTCCAAGTAAAGACAGGCCTGACGATAACCGACACATCGCAGCGAGGGGGATTCAATGCTCAGTGGAAACTGTTTGCGGATCAATTGAACTTCATTGATTAATCCGCAATTCAACATAGCTTCAAAGCGTTCTGCAATACGCAGATGCAACTGGCTGCGGTCGCTGGGGATAAGTGCAATATTAATTGCATGGTAGGGGAAGTCTGTTTGCCGGGGAGTTTTTAGAATCTCGGACATGGGCTGCTGGGTCAGATAGCAAACTTCCAAAGCTCGCTGGATGCGCTGACTATCCGTCGGCTTAATACGCGCGGCACTTTCCTGATCCAGCTCCGCGAGTTGCTGATGCATGGCTGGCCAGCCGAGTTCTTTAGCGCTACTCTCAATCGTTAAGCGAACATGCTTGTCAGCCGAAGGCAATACTGAAAGGCCATCCGTTAATGCGCGGAAATAAAGCATGGTGCCGCCTACCAGTAATGGAATTTTATTGCGCCGGGTGATTGCATGCATGACATTCAGCGTATCGTTACGGAATTGTGCCGCGGAGTAATACTGATCAGGGTCAATGAGATTAATCAGATGGTGGGGTACTTTGGCCAGGGTTGCCTGATCGGGTTTGGCTGTTCCGACATCCATATGGCGATAAACCTGTGCAGAATCAACACTAATGATTTCAACTGGAAAATTCTTTGCAATATCCAGGGCAATTTGGCTCTTACCACTCGCGGTGGGGCCCATCAAAAAGATTGCGAGGGGTAAGCGCGTTAAATTTTGCATTCAGGAAGTCAAGTGATGAATAGGTATTGAAGCCAAGTATCAGTAATCTAATAACTAATCGAAAGTGGAAATATATTCAGGTTTTATCGTTAAATAGTCATTGGACAATCGGAGAAACTCGGCTAAACTTCGCCAGATTCAATTTATTGCAGGAATAAACCGTTGAAAATCTTCGCAGCCATAGTATTTTTCTTCATATTATATAGCCTGGGATCGGCTCTGTATTATATGTACAAAGATAAAGGCCAATCGAACCGTATGCTCAAATCCTTGAGCATACGGATTGGGTTGTCGCTTTTTCTGTTTATTGTCATGATGATATCGTATCGTTTGGATATGGTATCCAGCTAAAATACCCGCTTCCGTCAGAAAGCGTCAACGTCTAAATCTCACACAGCAATTTTGAAAAGAATTTTCAAGGATGTTGTCATTATTGGTGCGGGTGCTGCAGGAATGATGTGTGCGATGGAAGCCGGTAAACGAGGCCGCCAAGTCATGTTGGTTGATCATGCCCGTAAACTGGCAGAGAAAATTCGTATTTCCGGCGGTGGCCGCTGCAATTTTACTAATCGATATACCAAGCCGGATAATTTTCTTTCCAGCAATCTTCATTTCTGCCGTTCTGCGCTTGCCCGTTTTACACCCCAGGATTTTATTGTTCTGCTTGAGAAGCATGGTATTCGCTATCATGAAAAAAAGTCGGGGCAGTTGTTTTGTGACGACAGTTCACAGCAAATCATCAATATGCTGCAATGTGAGTGTGAGGCGGCTGGTGTGATTTGGCAGATGCCCTCACAGGTTAAGCGGATTGAATATATACCGGCGAATAAAGAAACGCAGAGTGCCGGTCAGAAATTCATACTGACCACCGAGTGTAATACGATAGAAGCCAGCTCATTAGTGGTTGCTACCGGTGGTTTATCCATTCCGCAGATTGGTGCCAGCGCATTAGGCTATCAAGTGGCCAATCAATTTAATATTCGTGTCACACCCTTACGTCCCGCTTTGGTCGGCTTAACTTTTTCAGCCGGAGACTTTGCTGGTTTTAAAGATATTGCGGGAGTGGCGGTGGATGCTGAGGTCAGTTGCAAGGGCGTTTCGTTCCGTGAAAATGTATTGTTTACGCATCGCGGTTTAAGCGGTCCTGCGATTTTGCAGATTTCCTCCTACTGGCAGCCCGGGGAATCTATCCATATTAATTTGTTGCCTCTTCAGGATGTGCGGCAGATTTTCTCAATGCAGAGGCAAAGTGCGGCATTATTATCCAATCTACTGACCCGTTATTTACCTAAACGTTTTGTGCAAGTCTGGTGCTCAACAATGCTGGCTCAATTATCCCTGGCTTCGAAACCCATAAGTCAATATCGTGACAGTGAGTTACGCCAGGTTGCAGATCAACTGCACGACTGGCAAGTCACTCCCAGCGGAACCGCCGGCTATAAAAAAGCGGAAGTCACGTTGGGCGGCGTTGATACGCATGAATTATCATCCAAAACAATGGAATCCAGGCGCATCCCGGGGCTTTATTTTATTGGGGAGGTGGTGGATGTCACCGGTCACCTCGGTGGATTTAATTTTCAGTGGGCCTGGTCGTCGGGCTATGCAGCGGGGCAAGCGGTTTAATAAGCCTTGATTATCTAAACTCAATCTGCCCGGCAGCTAACATCAATTTGCTCAAGATTACAGCACATACCGTGCCAGATCTTCACTTTGCGATAGATCCTTGAGGCGTGTATCCACATACGCTGCATCAATGACGATGGTTTCCCCGCTATGTTTGGGCGCACTGTAAGACACTTCTTCCAGCAGTTTTTCCATGACGGTATGCAGACGTCTGGCGCCGATATTCTCCGTTTTGCTGTTAACGGAGAAGGCGATCTCAGCCAAACGTTTGATGGCATCACCGGAAAACTGGAGTTGTATGCCTTCGGTGGCCAGTAACGCTTCATACTGCCGGGTGAGGCATGCGTCGGTATTGGTCAAAATTTGTTCAAAGTCACTGACACTCAGACTGGACAGTTCGACCCGAATGGGAAAGCGTCCTTGCAGTTCGGGAATCAGATCAGACGGTTTGGACATATGAAACGCGCCGCTGGCAACGAACAGGATATGGTCTGTTTTAATCATGCCATATTTGGTTGAAACGGTTGTGCCCTCAACCAGTGGCAGTAAATCCCGCTGTACACCCTGGCGTGAAACATCGCCTCCTGTATTGCCCGCGCGGCTGGCGATTTTATCGATCTCATCCAAAAAGACAATGCCATTCTGTTCTACATTCTGTATGGCGGTCAGCTTCAATTCTTCATCATTGACCAGCTTCGAAGCTTCTTCTTCAAGCAGCATCTTTTTCGCTTCGCGAATTGTCAGTTTGCGGGTTTTCTTTTTATCGCCGGTCATATTCTGAAACATTCCCTGGATCTGAGAGGTCAGATCTTCCATTCCGGGTGGCGCAAAGATTTCCATATTGGCACGCGGTGCGGCCACTTCTATTTCAATTTCCTTGTCATCCAATTCGCCTTCACGCAATTTCTTGCGGAATTTTTGCCGCGTTGAATTATCGCGATCCTCGGTATTTAAATGGGAGTCGAAATCTCTGGCCGCAGGTAATAGCGCATCCAGAATGCGATCTTCTGCACGATCCTCCGCGAGCGGTTGTTTCTTCCGGGTTTCCCTTTCCCGGGATTCTTTGATGGCTGTTTCAACCAGATCACGGATAATCGAATCGACATCGCGCCCAACATACCCGACTTCAGTAAATTTGGTGGCCTCAATTTTGATGAAAGGCGCATGAGCCAGCTTTGCCAGACGACGTGCGATTTCGGTTTTGCCGACGCCTGTTGGACCAATCATCAGAATATTCTTGGGTGTGATTTCCTGACGCAATGGATCAGCGATTTGTTGTCTGCGCCAGCGGTTTCTCAGTGCGATAGCCACAGCACGTTTGGCTGAATCTTGCCCGATGATATGTTTGTCCAGTTCATGGACAATTTCCTGTGGAGTCATTTGAGACATAGTTTTAAATTCTGCGATAGATGTAATATGAACAGGGTTTTAAATTGCAGGCTCAGGTAGATTTGTTATTTAATATCTGTAAGGATTATAGTATTAACTGTTTGATAGAAATGAATTAATCTATGGTTTCGATAACATGATCCTGGTTGGTATAAATACAAATGTCGCCCGCTATGGTGAGCGCTTTTTTTACAATCTCTTTAGGAGGTAAGTCCGTATTCTCCAATAATGCGCGGGCGGCTGCTAAGGCATAAGAGCCACCGCTGCCGATCGCGGCAAGACCCAATTCCGGTTCGATCACATCCCCAGCGCCGGTTATAATCAGCGTGGCATCTTCGTTAGCAACAACCAGCATGGCTTCCAGTCTGCGCAGGATTCGATCGGTGCGCCAGTCTTTGGCCAGTTCAACGGCTGCACGCATAATGTGCCCATGATGGGCTTCCAGTTTGCCCTCAAATCGCTCAAACAGCGTAAAGGCATCCGCAGTGCCGCCCGCAAATCCAGCCAGGATTTTGTCATGATAAAGCCGGCGAACTTTACGTGCGCTGGATTTGGCCACTACGGCGCCCAGTGTAACCTGACCATCACCACCCAGTGCAACTTGACGGCCGCGCCTTGCTGAAACAATTGTTGTCATGGAATTTTCTTAATTTATTACAAAAAATAATTATACCGTATAAAACATAGCCGGCTCAGATAGAAAACATTAGCCAGTGGTTAACTTTTTTTCTTCGCGCGCGGGTGCGCTGTATCATAAACTTTTGTGAGATGCTGGAAATCCAGATGGGTATAAATCTGCGTGGAAGTGATGTGGGCGTGTCCGAGCATTTCCTGCACGGCTCGCAAGTCACCGCTGGATTGCAGCAGATGGGAAGCAAACGAGTGCCGTAAAATGTGCGGATGCACATTTTGATGAATACCCTGTAATCCACCCCTGATTTTCAAACGATGACTGATCGTGCGAATGCTGATGGCATCGCCTCGATGGGATAGAAAAAGCGCCATCACGCCAGGTTTGATGATCCGCGAGCGTTGCTCAAGCCAGATTCTTAACGCCTGAATTGCAAAATCGCCTACCGGGACAATGCGTGTTTTCCCTCCTTTACCCATAACTCTTACCGTTCCTTCAGGGAAGCTGATATCTGCTGGCTTGAGTTGCGCCAGTTCTGCTAGCCTTAAACCGGAAGAATAAAATAACTCAAACATGGCACTGTCACGTATTGTCAAAACAGTATCAGTCGTGAATGTTAATAATCGTACAGCTTCATCAGGAGAAAGCGCATTGGGTAATTTCTGCGGTGATTTGGGGACACGCAGGCCAATACAGGGATTGTGCCGGTAATGATGATCGCGAATTAAATAATTATAAAAACTGCGCCATGCCGATAACATTCTGGCCAGACTTCTACCCGAGAGGCCTTTGCCATGGAGTTGGGCTATTACCTGACGAATGTTAGGCGCTTGAACTTGTTCTAAATTATCTTTATTTAAATATTTCAGCAGAACACGGATGTCGCGTGCATAATTTTCTCCGGTGAGCGGAGATAAACGCCGCTCATAAGCAAGGTGATGGATAAAAGCAGCGGCGAGTGACTCAGGTTTGTTGCTCATTGGATAGGGAGTCTTGAATGGCTTTGCTACCCGAGGCGGTTAAGTCATAGCGGGCGATGGTCGTGCACACAAGTTCTCCCAGCCGTTTTAAATGCAGCGTTCCCATTTCAGGATAAAATCTTTCTGCGTCAGGGCTGCCCAGAACAAGCAGGCCGATCGTTTGTGCGGTATTCAGAGGGATCATCGAGAATGAATTGAGGTGTTCAGCACCTTCACCAAACCATTGCTTGATTTCATCGGCGATATGATTGCCGCAATAAGGCTGTGACAGGCTTCCGGCAATGCTATGCACATCCTTGCTGGCAGGAGTCAATTCAACATAAGTCTGATCACCACAGGAAATATTCCATAAACGCATTGCAACCAGCGGAACCGTAAAATCCTCGCGCAGGCTGAAATTCAGTGCAGTAAAGAATTCATCCATGCTGGAGACGGAAAGCAGTGCGATGGCTAAACGATGCATTTTCTCACCGATCGCATCATTCTCTTCACCAAAACTGATTAATTCTAGTAACTTGTCCTGCAATACGCGATTTCTTTCCCTGAGTGCGATCACTTGCCGTTCATTGATGGAAACCACCCGGTCATCTTGCGGGTGGGGAATATGAATATCCGCCAGCAAGTCAGCGTACTCATCGAAGAATTGTGGGTGATCCTGTAAATAGTGCGCGACATCTTCCGCTTTCATCATACTTCCTTGGTGGGTTACAAATTTATTTCGCCTTCAAATACCGTGATTGCCGGGCCTGTCATCCAAACCGGCTCATGCGGTCCATTCCAGCTTATCTTCAACTCACCGCCACGTGTACCGACGGTGACCTGATGATCCAGCAAATCCAGAGTGATGCCAGCCACAACGGCTGCGCAGGCACCTGTCCCGCAAGCCAGAGTTTCTCCGGCGCCTCGCTCAAAAACACGTAACTGGATATGCTTGCGGTCAATGACCTGCATGTAGCCCACATTAACCCGTTTGGGGAAACGGGGATGTGCTTCAATTAAGGCCCCTTCCGTATTGACCGGCGCGTTGTCAATATCCGGCACAACGCGCACGGCATGCGGATTACCCATCGATAACACACTGATTGTAACTGGCCCACCACCCTGTATTTCAAGTTGATATGCCGGTGCATATTGTTCAGCGGCAAAAGGGATTGCTTTGGGTTCAAAGATGGGCTCTCCCATGTTCACGGTAACTTCTCCGTCGGTTTCCAGTTTGGGAGAGATGGTGCCGCTTAGCGTTTCGATGCGAATTTCATTTTTTGAGGTCAGGCCGTGATCATGCACGTAGCGGACGAAACAACGCGCGCCATTGCCGCATTGTTCAACTTCACCGCCATCTGCGTTGAAGATGCGATAACGGAAATCAGCCTGCCCCGATGCTTTTTCAACCAATAATATCTGGTCGCAGCCGATACCGAAGTGACGATCTGCGAGTAAGCGAATCTGCTGCTGGTTCAGATGGATCGCTTGATGGATTCCATCCAGAACGATGAAATCATTGCCAAGTCCGTGCATTTTCGTAAATTTCAATTTCATCGGTTATTTCCGCCAGCGAGTGAAATCAGTCATCGTCATCAAATAATCATTCATGATAAACCCGCCTCCGATATCCACAATGCTATCCCCTGTGATTTCAAATCCATACCGTTGGTAGGCGGAAATGGCAGTATGGTTACGCTTATTGACCGTCAGGACAAGTGATCGCAGGTTATTTTCGCGCATTGTCTCAACCGCATCGGCAACCAGCAGCATTCCATAACCTTTGCGCTGGTAATCACAATGGATATAAAGTTTGTCAATTTTAAGTTCATCCGGTTTGCCCGTGCGTATACAGCAAGAAAAACCAATCATCATTTCGTCCAGAACCAGTTTTCTCCACCAAATGTCTTGATTTAATATTTGCTGTTGTATCAATAGGGGATGATAGCGCTGTGCCAGCATATAGTCGATCTGCTCAAGTGAAATGATGCCATCATAATGATGATGCCAAATTCTCTCAGCCAGGGTTGATAGGGCATGTGTATCGGACATTGTCAAAGATAATATGCTGAGTATCATGTCGTTAAGACCTGGATCTGGAGTACAAGCAGGTACCGAGGGTGCGGAATAATATTTCACGAGCGGATCCATTGATAGCGTAATTCCGATTACAGAAACAATAATAGTGCAAATTTTCGGATAAATATTGAAAATTGTGATTAGCCCAATCTATTATAAAAAACACAATCGGGTATACTTAGCCGCTTTTCACAATTTTAATTGATTAAACTATGAGTGAATATCTTTTTACTTCCGAATCTGTTTCCGAAGGCCACCCTGATAAGGTTGCTGATCAAATTTCCGATGCTGTTCTGGATGCGATCCTGAGCCAGGATGCCAACGCAAGAGTTGCCTGCGAGACATTATGCAGCACCGGTTTAATTGTGTTATCGGGAGAGATAACAACGAATGCTTCCGTCGACTACAACATTATTGCGCGTGAAACAGTAAGAAAAATTGGTTATACCAGTTCCAATATCGGCTTTGATTCTACCACCTGTGCTGTTTTAACGGCTTTCAACAAACAATCCCCTGATATTGCTCAGGGGGTTAATCGCACCAAAGAAGAAGAAATGGAGCAAGGAGCCGGTGATCAAGGGCTTATGTTTGGTTTTGCTTGCGACGAGACGCCGCAATTGATGCCAATGCCCATTTTTTATGCGCATCGTCTGGTGGAACGCCAAGCGGAACTGAGGAAAAAAGGGCAACTGGCATGGTTGCGCCCTGATGCCAAATCGCAAGTTTCGGTGCGATACCGGGATGGTAAACCGCAGCGTATTGAAACGGTTGTGATCTCAACCCAGCATGATCCTGATATTTCACATCAGGCATTGACCGAAGCCGTGATTGAGGAAATTATTAAACCCGTATTGCCCCCTGAATTGATCAGTGATCAGATTAAATATCTGGTTAATCCAACCGGACGTTTTGTTGTGGGCGGCCCGATGGGTGATTGCGGGTTGACCGGACGTAAAATTATTGTCGATAGTTATGGTGGCTCGGCACATCATGGCGGTGGTGCTTTTTCTGGCAAAGATCCTTCCAAGGTGGATCGATCAGCGACCTATGCAGGACGCTACGTGGCCAAGAATATTGTGGCTGCCGGGATTGCCAGCAAATGTGAAGTACAGGTGGCTTATGCCATTGGTGTCGCAAGACCCGTTTCATTGATGGTCGATACCTTTGGTACCGGCAGGATTTCTGATGAAAGAATTGTTCAGTTAATCGAAAGACATTTTGATTTGCGGCCCCGCGGTATCATTCATGCGCTGAATTTATTGCGCCCAATTTACGCCAAGACGGCAGCCTATGGACACTTCGGGCGTGAAGACCCTGATTTTACCTGGGAAGCCACGGACAAGGCGGCTCAACTACGTGCTGATGCCGGTATATAAATTTTTAGTTTTAGTAATAGGTATCGACATTAATAGGTATTAAAGAATTTTTCCACTATGTTGAGGAGCGCTGCAACGGATTGTTCCGTGAGGCTCGGCATAATTGGGTATGGTTACAACGGCGCTCGTTCATATTTTAAGGAGATAATTATGAACGCTGTGCTCAATCCAGAGGGTGGTTTTTTTACTGACTATAAGATTGCCGATATTGCATTGGCTGAATGGGGGCGTAAAGAGATCGCTATCGCCGAAACAGAAATGCCGGGTCTGATGGCGTTACGTAAAGAATATGCAAGCCAGAAGCCGCTGGCGGGTGCGCGTATCGCCGGTTCTTTACATATGACGATACAAACGGCTGTGCTGATCGAAACATTAGTGGCATTAGGCGCGGAAGTACGCTGGGCTTCATGCAATATTTTTTCCACGCAGGATCATGCCGCTGCAGCCATTGCAGCCAAGAATATTCCAGTATTTGCCTATAAAGGGGAGTCTCTGGAAGACTACTGGGAATACGCCCATAAGATCTTTGAATGGACAGTGGCCGGCCAGCCGGATGGTGCCAATATGATTCTGGATGATGGGGGTGATGCCACATTGCTATTGATTCTGGGCACTAAAGCCGAGAGAGATCCTTCTGTGATCGCAAATCCCACCAATGAAGAGGAAACTGTGCTGTTTGCCTCGATCCGAAATAAATTGGCTACTCAGCCCAATTGGTATTCAAGGAACCTTGCCAGGATAAGAGGTGTCACCGAAGAAACCACAACAGGGGTGCATCGTTTATATGAAATGCATAAAAATGGTGAGCTTCCATTCCCAGCCTTTAATGTGAACGATTCTGTGACTAAATCAAAGTTTGATAATCTTTACGGTTGCAGAGAGTCACTGGTTGATGGCATCAAACGTGCAACGGATGTCATGATCGCGGGAAAAATCGCATTGGTTTGCGGGTATGGTGATGTCGGCAAGGGCTGTGCGCAGTCATTACGTGGCCTGGGCGCAACGGTATGGATTACCGAGATTGATCCGATCTGTGCGCTGCAAGCGGCTATGGAAGGGTATCGTGTGGTGACTATGGATGATGCCTGCGATCAGGCGGACATTTTTGTGACCGCTACCGGCAATCTGAGAGTAATCACGCATGATCATATGCTGAAAATGAAGGATCAGGCGATTGTTTGTAATATTGGACACTTCGATTCTGAAATTGATATCGCCTCAATCCAGAAATACCCATGGGAGAATATCAAGCCGCAGGTCGATCATGTCATATTTCCGACGGGACGCCGCATCATCGTATTGGCGCAAGGCCGGTTGGTGAATCTGGGTTGTGCGACAGGTCATCCTTCCTTTGTGATGTCCAGTTCATTTACCAACCAGGTGCTGGCGCAGATGGAACTTTGGCAGAATGGAGATAATTATCAAAAGAATGTTTATGTCTTACCAAAACATCTGGATGAAAAGGTTGCCCGTCTGCATATTGGAAAGTTGGGTGTAAAACTCACTGAACTGACGGATGAGCAGGCAAACTATTTGAATCTTGATAAGAATGGCCCCTATAAACCAGAGATGTATCGATATTGATCATTCTATCCTTCTGAATGGGAATGTGAGAACTTATTTCATTCAGAGGGTTAAACAGGTTGTATTGAGCGAAACAAAGGTGATTTATATGGATATGGCAATAATTCTGGATTGATAGACTTGTGAAGATGGAATCACAAAAAAAATTCCCCCCTGCTTTTAGCTTCGAACTTTTCCCGCCCCAGACTCCGCAAGGTGTCGAGAAACTGCGATTAACACGTAAGCAGCTCGCTCAGTGTAACCCCAAGTTTTTTTCTGTAACCTTTGGCGCAGGGGGTTCCACGCGTGAGCGGACACTTGAAACAGTATTGGAAATTCAAGCTGAAGGGCATGTGGTGGCGCCGCATCTTTCTTGTATCGGATCGACCCGGCAAAATATTCGAATGATTCTGGAAAAGTATTACCAGGCAGGTATCCGTCATATCGTTGCGCTGCGTGGGGACTTGCCGTCGGGCATGGCGCAGGCTGGAGAGTTTCGTTATGCAAGTGAACTGGTGGCTTTTATCAGGCAGGAATTTGGATCTTCATTTCATATCGATGTGGCGGCCTACCCTGAATATCATCCGCAGGCTCGATCTGCTCAGACAGACTTTGAAAATTTCAAGCGTAAAATTGAAATGGGGGCTAATTCAGCGATTACCCAGTATTTCTACAATGCTGATGCTTATTACTATTTTGTTGAATCGTGTGAATCAGCCGGTTTGAATATACCGGTTGTTCCTGGAATCATGCCGATTAATAAATTCTCCCAACTGGTCAGGTTTTCAGATACTTGCGGTGCTGAAATTCCCCGCTGGATTCGCAAGAAACTGGAGGGCTACAGCGATGATAGTGCTTCTATACAAGCTTTTGGCCTGGACATCGTGACGGATCTTTGTGAACGCCTATTAGCAGCAGGGGCGCCAGGATTGCATTTTTATACTTTAAATTCGGCCAGCCTGACATCCATCATATGGCAGCGTCTCAATCTCAAAGGAAATACTGATTAATCTGCGTTTATTTGTTGTTTATTAATCAAATCAGCAGAATGGTTATCATGAAATCAAGATTGGAGCGGTATGGACATAAGTAATTAAACTGGAATGATCTTTTTCCAGATTGCTTAAGCCGGTATATAATGCTCATCAATGTACATGATTAAAATAAATAGGCATGAGGTTTTGAGATGAAAGAAACAAAAACTGATTCGGATAAATCGGCTCCGGAAGTATCAACCCCAAAGACGGTTACTTCAGACAGATCAACAATGGATGCTTGTATAGAACACGGCAAGGAAGTGATAGCTGTTCAACTTGAGCTTATCAAAAGTAAAGGCTATGATTTTGCGCCTGAGTTCAAAGATATGACCATTCAGCTTTATTTGTTTGGGGTTATGTGGAAATTTGCCGAGAATCTGGGAAATACGAATGATGCACGAGAATTGGCTTTTACAGCTTTGGGAACCCTGCTGATACAAGAGGGCATGCAAAAACGCAAGGTAGCCAAGCGTATTGAGTTTCTAAAAAAGATGTCCAAGATTGAAGATGATCACAATGCTCTGGCAGTAGCTATCGGATATGAATCTGTGCCTGACGATAACAGTCTGGCAGAGGTTTTTGACCATTATATTGACGATACACAAGTTTCCGGCGCCTTCTGGAGGCTTTATGACCGCGGTAGAAAAACCATGCTTTATGGCGGCTTATCGGTAGCCTTTATAGTAATCTGGTTTGTGACATTATTTATGCCAGGGAATAGTGCGATTGCAATTCTTGCTGCCGGGCTTATTTCAGCGGCACTTTTTGTGATACCGGTATTCTTGATCGGCATATTTCTGTATCGCACAAAAATTAAGAAAGCAAAACAGGCCGATTAATTTTAAGCATGAACTTATGTGGATATGTTTGAGACTCCCCTGTGCAAACGAAGAACGCCGATTAACTTATATAATCGGCTGTTAGTGCAGAAATGAGCGCTCAGATTATAGATGGCAAAAAAATAGCCGCGTTGGTGCGTGCTGAATGGAAGTTGCGCGCTGAGAAGCTGACCCGGCTAGGTACCAAGCCAGGGTTGGCAGTGATCATAGTAGGGAATGATGCCGCATCGGATATCTATGTCAGGAATAAGGTAAAAGCCTGTAGTGAAATCGGTATTTACTCAGAAGTGCATAGTTTTACAGCGGATGCACAGCAGGATGAAGTGCTGAATTGTATTCAGGCACTCAATGAGAATCCGCATATTCATGGCATTCTGGTTCAGTTACCGCTGCCTTCTCATTTTGAGAATAATCGAGTCATTACTTCCATTGCCGTTGAGAAAGATGTCGATGGTTTTCATCTTTACAATGTCGGTGCATTAGCCACCGGGAATACCATATTTTCGCCTTGCACGCCTTACGGCGTGATGGTCATGCTGGAAAGAAATCATATTCCAATTGAAGGTCAACATGCCGTAGTGGTTGGGCGTAGCAATATTGTGGGCAAGCCCATGGCATTGATGTTGCTGGAACAAGGGGCCACGGTTACCATTTGTACCTCAAAGACACGTGATTTGCCTCAGTTTACAAAGAATGCTGATATTCTGGTGGTGGCGACTGGTAAGCCACGGATGATTACTGCTGAAATGGTAAAGTCTGGCGCCGTAGTGATTGATGTAGGTATCAATCGATTGCCTGATGGAAAGCTCTGTGGTGATGTCGATTATGAGTCTGTTAAGAATGTTGCAGGCTATATTACTCCGGTTCCGGGAGGAGTGGGCCCCATGACTATTACCATGCTGCTATGTAATACCATCCTGGCTGCTGAACGTGCGCAAGCCCGCGGTTAAAATGGATAAGTTAAATTTTGATGAGTATGCCTGAATATGGAATTGCAACCTGATATAGATCCACAGGAAACACAGGAATGGCTGGACGCGCTGGATTCAGTACTCGTAAATGGCGGTGGGGAACGTGCTCATTTTTTGCTGGAAAAACTGATTGAGAAGGCCCGCCGTTCAGGCGCCTATCTGCCCTACAGCGCCACTACGGCCTATATCAATACGATCCCGACCGGTAAGGAAGAACGGTCACCCGGTGATAATGCGATAGAGCATCGTATCCGTTCCTATGTCCGGTGGAACGCGATGGCGATGGTATTACGCGCCAACAAAAAGACCAATGTGGGCGGTCATATTGCCAGTTTTGCATCCGCTGCGACGCTCTATGATGTCGGCTATAACCATTTCTGGCATGCTCCTTGTGAGGCACATGGTGGGGATTTGGTTTATATACAAGGACATTCTTCCCCTGGTGTCTATGCCTATGCATTTCTTTTCGGACAATTAAGTCAGGAACAACTGGATAACTTTCGTCAGGAAACAGGCGGCAACGGTTTGTCTTCCTATCCGCATCCTTGGTTGATGCCTTCTTTCTGGAAGTTTCCTACGGTTTCTATGGGCTTAGGCCCCTTAATGGCCATTTACCAGGCGCGATTTATGAAGTATCTGGGCAGCCGGGGATTGGTCAATACCGAAGGCCGCAAAATTTGGGCGTTTATGGGCGATGGCGAAATGGATGAGCCCGAGTCACTGGGCGCTATTCCATTGGCTTCACGTGAGAATCTGGATAATTTAATCTTTGTTGTGAATTGCAATCTTCAGCGTCTGGATGGTCCGGTGCGGGGAAATGGAAAAATTATTCAGGAACTGGAAGGTGCTTTTCGTGGTGCGGGTTGGAATGTGATCAAGGTTATCTGGGGCTCTTATTGGGATCCATTATTGGCTAAAGATACGAAGGGGTTACTGCAAAAACGCATGATGGAATGCGTTGATGGTGAGTACCAGAATTTTAAATCCAGAGATGGCGCTTATGTTCGCAAGCACTTTTTTGGTAAATACCCGGAATTATTGGAAATGGTTGCCAATATGTCGGATGATGATATCTGGCGTTTGAACCGGGGCGGGCATGATCCCTATAAAGTCTATGCTGCCTATGCGGCTGCGGTTAAGCATACCGGTCAGCCTACCGTGATACTGGCCAAAACCATTAAAGGCTACGGCATGGGTGAAGCAGGGGAAGCGCAGAATATTACGCATCAACAGAAAAAGATGGGAACAACTTCATTAAAAGCTTTTCGCAATCGTTTTGGCCTGGAAATTCCAGATGACAAAATTGATGAAGTGCCTTATCTCACCTTGGCAAAAGATTCACCTGAATTTACTTATATGCAAGAACGCCGCAAAGCATTGGGGGGTACCTTTCATCGTCGTAAGACAAGTGCTCAGGCATTGCAGATACCGCCCTTGTCAGCTTTTGAAGCGCTGCTGAAAGCCAGTGGGGAAGGCCATGAATCCTCAACGACCATGGCTTTTGTGCGTATTCTGAACGTCTTGGTTAAAGACAAGCAAATTGGCAGGCATATTGTTCCGATCGTCGCCGATGAATCACGTACCTTTGGCATGGAGGGCATGTTTCGTCAGTTGGGTATCTGGTCATCTGTCGGCCAATTGTATACACCTCAGGATGCCGACCAGCTAATGTATTACAAGGAAGACAAACACGGGCAGATTTTGCAGGAAGGTATTAATGAAGCAGGCGCCATGTCATCCTGGATCGCTGCGGCAACAGCCTATAGTACCCACGGCGTTCAGATGATTCCATTTTTTATATTTTATTCCATGTTCGGATTTCAGCGTATTGGCGATTTGGCCTGGGCTGCCGGGGATATGCGCTGCCGTGGCTTTTTGCTGGGAGGGACGGCTGGACGTACCACCTTGAACGGAGAGGGATTGCAGCATGAAGATGGGCACAGTCATGTGGTCGCTTCAACGATTCCCAATTGTATATCGTATGATCCGGCATTTGCATATGAACTGGCCGTCATCATTCAGGACGGATTGCGCCGCATGTATCAGGAGCAGGAAGATATCTATTATTACATTACTGTAATGAATGAAAACTACTCACACCCTGAAATGCCGGCTGGCGCTGAAAAAGACATCCTGAAAGGCATGTATTTATTCAGCGAGGGCAGTATAAGCAGCAGTGAGCCACATGTGCAGTTGCTGGGCGCCGGTACCATTCTGCGCGAAGTGATTGCCGCTGCAGGGATACTCAAAACAGAATATAACGTGAATGCAGATATCTGGAGCGTGACCAGCTTTAATGAATTAAGGCGCGAGGCATTGAGTGTGGCTCGTTGGAATATGCTGCATCCTGATCAACCCGCCAAGGCCTCTCATGTGGAAAATTGTTTCAAAGGTCGAGAAGGGCCTGTGGTGGCATCCACCGATTATATGAAAATTTATGCTGATCAAATCCGTGAATTTATTCCTGGCAAATATCGTGTTTTGGGAACGGATGGTTTTGGGCGTTCTGATACCCGCGAGAAATTGCGCCGTTTCTTTGAAGTGGATCGATTTTATATTACCGTTGCAACACTCAAGGCACTGGCTGAGGAGGGAAAAATTCCAAATCAACAGGTCGTGCAGGCGATACAAAAATATGGCATTGATCCAGAGAAGCCTAATCCAGTGACTGTTTAGTCATCGGCTATCATTAATAGAATCTATAGCCTGAGTAAGATGATCACATCATTGTCTTTTATATCGAAGCAATTTAAGGAAAGCCTGTGGCTGAATTAAAACAAGTAGTAATTCCTGATATTGGTGATTTTAAAGATGTTCCGGTTATCGAAGTACTGGTAAAAGCGGGCGATGAAGTTAAAACTGAAGATTCATTGGTATCGTTAGAATCCGATAAAGCGACCATAGAAATACCGTCTCCTTATTCCGGTTTAATCAAGGAAGTATTAGTTAAACCTGGAGATAAAGTTTCACAAGGCACCTTAGTTTTAGTCATTGAAACCTCGGACAAGGATCATACGGAAACCTCAACTCAAGTTTCTGCAGATGAACTCATCAGGAAAGGCGCGATTCCTCCCGAAGCCGAAGTAAAACAAATTTCTGCACAATCGATACAAAAATTACCACAACGTAATGGATCCGTTGAAGGAACCCCGTTGTCCAAGGCACATGCCAGTCCGTCGATTCGCCGCTTTGCGCGCGAGCTTGGTGTAAATCTGGATCTGATCACGGGAAGCGGACCTAAACATCGTATTCTTAAAGAAGACGTTCAGGCCTATGTGAAAGCTGAATTATCAAAATCTCAAGGTGGTGGCGTTGGATCGGTACTTAATCTATTGCCCTGGCCACAAGTCAATTTTGCGAAATTTGGCCCGATTGAGCTAAAACCTTTAACACGCATTAAGCAAATTTCTGGTGCGAATCTGCACCGGAATTGGGTGATGATTCCGCATGTCACTCAATTTGATGAAGCGGATATTACTGATTTAGAGGCCTTGCGAAAGGAATCCAATGAGATTGATAAGGAAAATAAAGTAAAGCTGACATTATTGGCCTTTTTGATGAAAGCACTCATTGCGCCTCTGAAAAAATTTCCGGAGTTTAACGCTTCGCTGGATAGTGGTGCTGATGGAGAAGCCAATCTGATTATTAAGCACTTTTATCATATTGGTTTTGCGGTTGATACGATGAACGGATTGGTTGTTCCTGTTATTAAGGATGTTGATCAGAAAGGAATAATCACCATAGCTGAGGAATTGGCTAAACTTTCTTTGCTGGCGCGTGAAGGTAAATTAAAACCAACGGATATGCAAGGTGCAAGTTTCACTATTTCCAGTCTGGGTGGAATTGGCGGGACCGCTTTTACTCCCATTATCAATGCGCCAGAAGTGGCTATTTTGGGTATTTCAAAGGCAAGCATTAAAGCTGTTTATCGGGAAAATCAATTTGTTCCGCGTTTAATGCTGCCTCTGTCATTGTCCTATGATCACCGGGTCATTGATGGCGCAACTGCAGCACGCTTTACCACCCATCTGGTGGAAGTGTTAACAGATATGCGCTTGGCTTTACTATAAGAAAATGTGACGAATATTTATTCGTGAAAAGGAATCGAATATTAATGGGTTTTGTATGGGCATAGGTGGTGACTCTCAATAAGATCCCCATGGTTGGTATTTATGGCGGGACATTTGATCCTATCCATTATGGCCATCTTCGTATTGCTGAAGAACTGCTTGATAGCATCGGTCTGAACCGGATCATTTTTGTTCCTTCCGGTGCGCCTCGTTTGCGGGCAACCCCTGTTGCATCGAGGAATCATCGCGCTGCAATGGTTCGCTTGGCAATCCAGGATAACACGATGTTCTCGCTGGATGAGCGTGAAATAAATCGTCCCGGAGTCAGTGCAACGGTGGAGTCGTTGCGCGAATATAAAAGCGAATTGGGTGATGGTGCAATACTCTGTTTTATATTGGGAATAGACGCGTTTATTAAAATAAATCAGTGGTATTGCTGGCAAGAACTGTTCGGTTTATGCCATATTGTTATTGTCGCACGCCCAGGTTACGCTGCCATAAACGATGATCAGAATCTACCTGCCGATATAAGAAAAGAGTTTATTGCTCGCTGTGTTCCAGACGCCGGTGATCTGGCGCTTCAATCAAGTGGTTTTATATTTACCGCGCAGACATCACTGCTGGAAATATCCGCCTCACAAATACGATCATTGATCAAAACTGGAAAAAGCATACGTTATTTGCTTCCTGGAAATGTCTCTGATTATATTCAATCCAATCGTTTGTATGCTGGAGAAACATGAATTCAGAAGAACTGGTAAATACCATTGTTGATGCCCTTGAGGATATTAAGGCATATGATATTGATGTAATTGATGTTTCAAAAATAACTTCCATGTTTGGGTATATGATTATTGCCAGTGCGGATTCTACCCGCCAGGCAAAATCATTGGCAAACAATGTACAAGTGAAAGTTAAGGCTGCCGGGGGGAATGTATATAGTGTGGAGGGAGAGCAAACAGGGGAGTGGCTTCTCGTTGATTTGGGCGATGTTATCGTTCATATTATGCTGCCCGCTGTACGTGAATACTACAATCTGAAGGCTTTATGGTCTGGAAAAAATTGATACCGTCAATTTACTTATAAAAATAGGCAAGTTGTGAGTCTTTCTGATTCTTCCTTATTATGAAATTTTTCATACTCGCGGTGGGAAATAAGATGCCTGATTGGGTTAGAACGGCCTATTCCGAATATATCAAACGCTTGCCACGTGAAATAACAGTTCATTTGCTTGAAATTAAGCCGGAGAAGCGTGTGAGCGGTAAACAAACCGGGCAATTGTTATTTGCGGAATGTCAGAGGATTCGTGCAGCACTGCCACCAGATTGCCGGATTGTGGTTCTTGATGAAAGGGGGCAGCAATGGACTACAGCAAGATTCGCTCATGTAATCACACAGTGGACGACCGATGGCGGTGCTATTGCATTTGTTATTGGTGGTGCAGATGGGTTGCATGATGATATCAAACGGACAGCTAGCGAAATGATCGCATTATCGAAATTGACCTTGCCGCATGGTCTTGTTCGTGTATTACTGGCGGAGCAGCTATATCGCGCCATATCGATCATCAAGGGCCACCCTTATCATCGGGCTTGAATGAAATCATGGAAATATAGGCTAGAATTACTTCTCATCCTCATTTTAAGCTGTCATTGATGAGATAATATCAATAGGTTTAGCGTATCCGATTTTTAGAGACTGTATTTATCGCGATGTTTTCTGACAACCAAATATACCTTGCTTCAAGAAGTCCCAGAAGACGTGAATTATTGAGGCAAATCGGCGTGAAATTTAATCTTTTATTGATGCGAGAGACGCTTGGCCGTCCTGTCGATATTGATGAACAGCCGCTCACTGATGAAACTCCGGCGGATTATATCTATCGTATCGTTCGATCCAAAGCCAATGAAGGATGGAGGCGGGTAATGCAACGCAGATTACCTTTATTGCCGGTATTGGTGGCTGATACGATTGTCACTCTTGACGGGTGTATTTTAGGTAAACCAAGAGATATCGAGCATGCAAAAGAAATGCTGACAGCCTTGTCAGGACGATCACATCAGGTTCTGACGGCAATCGGTGTCGGAGTCAAAGATACGGTGCAGGTGAGATTATCGACAACAACAGTACGATTTCGTGAAATTAGTGAACGTGAAATTCGTAACTATCTGGCCAATAATAATATTCTGGATAAAGCAGGCGCCTATGCTGTGCAAGGTATGGCTGCCGCCTTTATCGTGGAAATATCCGGCAGTTATAGTGGAGTAATGGGATTGCCCCTCTATGAGACGGCGCAGTTGTTAGAGGAAATTGGCATAGAGCTTTTCCCATGATTATCAGTTTGTCACGGTTCTGCAATTTGATAACAAGACGGGGGCCTGCCGGACTTAAGTGATCGTAGCTTTTTGCATCCGTTTCAACGATAAGTAAACTATAAGTAGCATTTCAGTCAGATATATCTTGTGGATTGCTTCAACAAACCTTGTCGTTAGCTTGATAAGTTCTCAAATCCTGAGATTTAGGTTTATTTTAAGAATAATCTGTATTAACTATGAACAATGAAATTCTTGTAAATATCACCCCGCAAGAAACCAGAGTAGCCATGTTAGAGCAAGGTGTAACGCAAGAGTTGCATATTGAGCGAACGAGCGGTCGTGGCATTGTGGGAAATATTTATAATGGGCGTGTCAGCCGGGTTCTGCCCGGAATGCAATCTGCTTTTGTTGATATTGGTCTTGACCGGGCGGCATTTTTACATGTTGCAGATATCTGGAATTCAAATCAGGATGGTGATGCTGCCAAGCCTATCGAGAAATTATTGCACGAAGGTAATAGTATTCTGGTGCAAGTCATTAAGGATGCAATTGGTACAAAAGGAGCGCGACTATCTACACAGATAAGTTTGGCAGGCCGCCTGTTGGTTTATCTGCCTCAGGAATCTCACATTGGCATCTCTCAACGCATTGAAGATGATAGTGAGCGTGAATTACTGCGCAAAAAATTACAGCAAATCATACCTGCGGAAGAGAAGGGTGGTTATATCATCAGGACCATGGCTGAAGCAGCGGATGAAAGTGATTTGCGTGCAGATCTCGAATACTTGCATAAGTTGTGGCATGACATTCAGAAGAAATCCGTAACAATTGCAGCACCTGTTTTACTTTATCAAGATCTGGATCTTAGTCATCGGGTATTGCGGGATTTCGTGAATGAAGATACGGCACGGATTCTGGTGGATTCGCGTGAGAATTTTCAAAGACTTGTGAAATTCTCGCAAAATTATATGATTTATAACACTGAACGGATCACTTTATATACCGGGGATCGCCCATTATTTGATTTATATGGCGTTGAAGAAGAAATTGACAAATCATTGGCCAAACGAGTCAATTTAAAATCAGGGGGATACCTGATTATTGATCAAACCGAAGCATTGACGACTATGGATGTCAACACAGGCGGATTTATCGGTGTGCGCAATTTCGATGACACTATTTTCAAGACAAATCTTGAAGCGGCTCAAGTTATTGCAAGACAGCTTCGTTTGCGCAATCTCGGCGGAATTATCATCATTGATTTTATCGATATGGATTCCGAAGAGCATAAGAATGCGGTATTAACAGAATTCAATAAAGCCCTGCTGAGGGATCGTACGCGGATAACAGTCAATGGGTTTAGTGCGCTTGGGTTGGTTGAGATGACGCGTAAGCGTACACGTGAAAGTCTTGCACATGTACTATGTGAATCTTGTCCGACCTGTCAAGGGCGGGGGGAGATTAGAACCGCGCAAACAATTTGTTACGAGATTTTGCGTGAATTGCTGCGAGAATCCAGGCAGTTTGAGGCGAACGGGTTCCGTATTCTTGCGTCACAGCAAGTGATTGATTTGTTTCTTGATGAAGAGTCGCAAAGTCTGGCTCAACTGGGTGATTTTATAGCAAAGCCAATAAGTCTGCAGGTTGAAGAATCCTATACCCAAGAACAATATGACGTGATTCTGATGTGACACAAGCGATCAATACAATCAGAGTTAGCCCACTGTCTTCTGGAAACTTGACTGACCGCTCCCGGAATTCCCGGTTATATGGGGTACGGGGTAATCCCGTTTTCATCCCTCATTTCATGAAACCATGTACTCCATGCCATGAAAATAAGAAAGCCTCAATCCGAGCACTCAACGGCTCAAATATAAGACTGATGAGAATAAGTATAAGAGCAAGATCATGAAGATACCTGTGAAACGATTACTTGTGCCCACGCTATCAGCCGATGGCAAGCAAAAAGAACCCCATTATATTGCTTATACCGATTGGGGGGATCCACAGAACCCGCATATCGTTGTATGTGCGCATGGATTAACGCGTAACTGCCGTGATTTCGATTATCTGGCGCGTGCGCTCCAATCGGATTGTAGAGTGATTTGTGTTGATGTAGTGGGACGCGGTCAAAGTGACTGGTTGGAGCATGCTCATGACTATGATTACTATCCTTTATATCTTTCTGACGCCATGTCTTTAATTGCGCATATTCAGGCTCAATACGCTACAAGTGTTACGCTTGACTGGGTAGGCATTTCCATGGGCGGATTAATCGGGTGGATCTTGGCGATACAGACGGCTATACCAACGCCAATCCATAAATTGGTGATGAGTGATATTGGTCCATTGATTCCTGCGGTTGCTCTCAAAAGAATTGCTGATTACGTTGGCAAAGATCCTCGTTTTGATAGTTTTGAAGCATTTAAAAAGTACATGAAAGTAATTTCTGTGTCTTTTGGTCCGCTGACTGAAGAGCAGTGGGATCATATGGCCATTCATAGCACCCGTGAATATGCGGATGGATCTTACGGTTTTCGCTATGATCCAAAAATCGCAATAAGTTTTAAAGAACATGAGATCAAGGACATTAATTTATGGGAACAGTGGGATCAGTTGAATATACCCACCTTGGTTCTGCGCGGAATTGAGTCGGATGTATTAACGGCTGAGATTGCTGCGCAGATGCAGGTGCGGGGCGCGAAAGCCAGAATTATTGAGCTGCCAGGGATCGGTCATGCCCCCATGCTTATGGACGACAACCAAATTAAAATTGTACGGGATTGGTTGTTGTCGCGTTGATTCGTTGGTTTACTGGGAAGAAAAGCGACAACGGCAGCCAATAAAACTGCTGCCGTTGTTGTTTGGTTCAGATTAAAGAATCCTACGAGCCTGTCGGACTTAAGACTAATCTACTGCGCCAATGGGATAACGGTTCATATTTCCTCAATTTTTCGTTGCATAGTCTAGCTATGCGCCTCAAAATTAAGAAAATCTGTACTCGTTCTCCCACTTGGCTCGTGACGATTGCTTAAGTCCGACAGCCTCCTAAAAGCGAATGTTGTACTGAACATAGAAAAGGTCAGGGGAAATTCCTGGGGCTTGTTTTTCCAGGAAATTGCCACTGAACATTTTTGAATATCCAACCAATACATCCTGGTGGCGATTTACATGGAAATTTGCCCGGAAGTCAATCTCATCCCCGATATGACTACCCGATTGACCGGTGATATCCCGCAATGTGGCAAGTCCGGCTGCGTTATACAAATAATCGCGATTGTTCGCCAGATAGAATCGATGATATTGGGAAATGAATGTGATCCAAGGAACAGGATGCATAGTAAATTGTGCATTGAAGTCGTGTATATTCTGACGTCCTACCCGATCCAGGAAGCCCATATAATAATGGCCAAAAGGAAACAGCTGGTTAAATGTATTGCTTCGGCCATCAGTGGATTTACCATCGCCTGATGCAAAATCATAACGTATCCAGGCTTGCGGATTCATAGGCATGGGTAAGCGATAACCTACACCCGTAGCCACGGCAAAGGCAGAGATATCCAGATTCGATCTTTGACCAAACTGATACATGCCTTCCAATTCATACAGGAAGCTATCGATATTTCCTACAAGACGGCCACCCAGCGTATGGACAAGCGAGTTTCCTTGCATGATGTTGCCCAGCGATAGATTGGTAGGGGAAACATTTCGATTGTTATCCAGACTGAGATAATAGAGATCAATCAAATGACCTGGTTTGGGTCTATGAGAAGCCCATAATCCATAAAAATTCTGATTTGTGTCCCAATTATCGACATTACCTTTTTCGATGACCATGGGGCGCATCCAGAATGCATCAATATCCCATCCCGGTGTGCGCCAGAATGCTTTTACACCCTGAAAGGTTCTGCGGGTATTGACCCAATCCAAAGTGGAAATCAGTCTTTGTGAACCATACAGTAATTCTTGGCGACCCGCACGGACATAAACGGGGCCATTATTGACATTAGCCAGTTTGATATCGGTAAACAGATTCAATATATCCGCATGGTTCCTGTCCGTCACGAGCGGAGGCAATTCAGAACCGAAAGCGCGCGCGTCAATACCTTCTGCAAATAAACGTACTTTGTCTTTGTACCATAAGTCTGCGTGGAATCGCGTGCGTAACATATGGAAGTCATTATTGGTGCCGGCTGCATTTAAACGGCTGTCCGTTTCATGCGTGTAGCGGTACCAGAAATTACCTCCGAAAGATAGCAGCCAATCATTGCCTAGATCCATTCTTTTGATGGGATCAAAAATATCTTTCTCATGCCCTGGCGTATCCAGATAACGAAAATCAATGTCGTAGGCTGAAGTAGGTAGTAGTGCAAAGGGAGCATAAGGCGCGACCGGCGGTTTCTCGCGCTTATTACCGGTGACCATATCCCAGAGTGAATAATAGCCGGGACTGGTTGGGGGCATAATGAATAAACCAGGGCGCGGCATAGGTGTCACCGGTGGAACTTTTGACATGTCAAACTTGCTTTCGGCAACTTTTGTTGCAGAAGAATCAGCAGAAGGCGCGGAAGGGTTTGATGCATAAGCCTGAAGGGTTACACCTGATAGGCTGATCATACATAAGCATAGTTTAGGCAACCAATGCTGTGAGCTTTTTACCAAACGCACTTTTAATTCAGCAATAAGCTTTGCTGAAAAAGGAAAAATGCTTGATGAATTCATTACGGGACTCCTGTTGTCTGAATGCCAACCCTGATATTTCAGGGTTATGCTGTGCAAAAATTTGTAGCTTATTTTTATTGGCAAAACACTTTTTAATACGTACGGTATTACTTTTCTTAAATAATCCAGGCCGCCATTATAAGTGATAACAATTTATCTTAAAGCCTAGATTGGGTATCTTTACTCTGATTTATTAATGTGTTGCACATAAATGCAATTTATATCAGCTATATAGGAAATGAGCATTGATAAATATCAAAAAATATTCTTTGTTGTAAATTAGTTACAAGGAATCTGGATGCCGGATTTAACGGAAGTTATTATGGATTAAGCTTAACAGTCAGGCCCAGCGCTTTGATTTTCTCGCCATAAGCGATTAACCATGACTCGCTGACTCGGGACAATAATGGCGCTTCGGGTTGCAAAGAAGGGCGTGCGATGCCATACAATAAAACGCCTTGGAGCGGTAACCCCTCATCTTTTAGGCTCCTGATGAACTTAAGGTAAGCATTGATTTCCAGTTCACTGGGGGGTTCTCCGTTTATTTGGAACACGCAGGTCTGTAGCCAGGTGGGGCAAAGTGAGGTTGCGATTTGCAGGTGATTGCGAATTCTTTTCAGGCTTATGTGGGTATTATTGATGTGTTGTCTTTCTTCGGATAACGCGCGATCAAATTTGAACCAGACTTCTCCATTCAGTTCGGCCATCAGTTTCAATCCTGCCTGCACGGCGGGCCGATTCATTAAACTGCCATTGGTAATGAGCACTGTTTTTAGATCAGCGGGCAACTTAAAATCTTTTTTTACACGGGCAATCAATGCGATGACTTGATCAAATTCCAACGCACTGGTTGGTTCACCATTACCGGACAAAGCAATATCGTGAATTTTTCGTGCTTCCAATGGCACATATTTTTGCATGAAATCGCCATCGACCAATTCATGCAGAAAAGAACGCAATTCAATTTCCAGTTTGTTTAAATCAACGCGCGGTGCGGAACCACGTTTAAGATCAGGTACCTGGCAATAAACACATCGCCAGTTACATGCATTGTTAGGATTCAGATTGATGCCGATGGAAACGCCACCCGCGCGACGTGAGATCACCGGATAAACATAAGTGAGCCCAACGTTATCGCGACTGTGATCAGCCGTATTCAGTCGTTCAGATTTTGATGGCAATGTTACAATCCTACCTGTTTATTTCGCGCTATTAAAATTGTACGTATGTTAATCACACGCAAGCTGGAATTTGATGCCGGTCATCGTATTTCGACGCATAACAGCCAGTGCCGCCATTTACACGGTCACCGCTACAAGATCGAAATTACACTATCGGGTAACATTATCGCTGACGAAGGCGTTGCTGAGCAAGGCATGGTCATGGATTTCTCGGAAGTGAAACGTATTGCCAAATCCGTACTGGTGGATCAATGGGATCATGCTTTTCTGGTTTACTCGGGGGATACACGGGTATTGCAATTTCTTCAATCCATTGAAGGTCACAAAACAGTTGTGCTCGACGTTCAGCCCACCGCAGAAAATCTGGCTTTGATTGCTTTTGGTATTTTAGATGAAGCTTATCAGGATAGCTACGGCAATCATCTTCAACTCGAGCAGGTGCGATTATTTGAAACTCCCAATTGTTGGGCTGATGCACTACGCGGGGCGCTATAATTTTTAAAGGATTTTTTACTCCCATGTTTATTGATTCACATTGTCACCTTGATTTTCCTGATCTTGCCAAGGATCTGGATGAGCTGTTACTTAACATGCAGGAAAATCATGTGACGCACGCACTTTGTGTCAGTGTTAATTTGCCGGATTTCCCTCGTGTACGCGCTTTGGCGGAAGCGCATGAAAACTTGTTTGCCTCCGTCGGAGTTCATCCGGATTACGAAGATGAAATTGAACCGCAAGCTGCTGAATTGGCTGATCTGGGTCGCCATCCCAAAGTGATTGCCATTGGCGAAACGGGTTTAGATTACTTTCGTTTGCAAGGCGATCTGGAATGGCAGCGTGAACGTTTCCGCCAGCATATCCGCGCAGCGCGGAAAGTGAATAAACCGTTGATCATTCATACCCGCTCAGCAGCAGCCGATACGCTGCGGATTATGCAGGAAGAGGGTGCTGATCAGGTGGGCGGGGTGATGCATTGCTTTACCGAGAGTTGGGAAGTGGCGCAACAAGCGATGGCGATGAATTTTTATATTTCATTTTCAGGCATCGTGACATTCAAGAATGCTGTAGCCTTAAAAGAAGTTGCCAGGAATATTCCATTGGATAGAATGCTGATTGAAACAGATTCACCCTATCTTGCGCCGGTGCCGTTTCGCGGCAAACAAAATCAGCCTGCGTTTGTGCGTCATGTAGCGGAAGAGATTGCGCGGTTACGCGCCGTAACGTTAGAAGAAATTGCAACTGCGACCACGGATAATTTTTTTAACTTATTCAAACTATCCGGAAATGGATGACCGGCCTAAATCACGTTTTCTATTCCTATTGGCCGTGGCAGTTCTTTTTTGCCTGCCGCTCAATGTTTCCGCCGGCATTCAGGAGGACCTGATATGGGCGATAGAAAAGGGGAATGTATCAGATGCATCCGCATTACTGAAGAAAGGCGCCAGTCCTGATATTCCCAATAGGGAAGGGTATACGCCCTTGATGATGGCCGCGCAAAGCAAGAATTTGAAACTCGCGGAGCTTTTGATCCATGCCGGCGCAAAACTGAATATTCGCAACCGGTATGGCGAAACAGCCATCATGTTAGCCAGCTATCATGGCCAGACCGAAATGGTGCGGCAGTTTTATATCAGAGGGGCGGAAATTAATCACAACGGATGGAATCCCCTGATTTATGCCGCTTCAGGCGGTCACTTGGAGACCATTCGATTGTTGTTGACCGCTGAAGCAAATATCAACTCGACTTCAGACAATGGAACCACTGCGCTGATGATGGCGGTCAGAGGAAATCATTTCGATACGGTGACCTTCCTGCTTTACAATGGGGCAGACCCGAATATTAAAAATGAGCACGGCGACAACGCGCTCAACTGGGCAGAAAAACGCAATCATCAGAATATTGTAAAATTTCTTAAAAGCCATGGTGTATCGGAATAAATAGGGTATACCCGCTGGTATTCGAAGATGCTTAAAATGAAATCTCTGCATGGAAAAGTCGCCATTGTTACCGGTTCTTCGAGAGGGATCGGTGCGGAGATTGCGTTAACTTTAGCCAATGCAAGGGCAAAAGTCGTGATTAATTATGTGGAAAATAAGTTGGCAGCCGACAAAATCTGTGCCGCTATTTCGGATGCTGGCGGTGAGTGCAGGGCCGTGCAAGCCGATGTCTGCAATCCTGTTGAGGTGCGGAAGCTGTTTGAAATCGCTTCCGAATATTTCGGACGGATTGATATTCTGGTGAATAACGCCGGAGTCCTGCTGTTCAAGGAAATCGCGGACATCCAGGACGATGAGTTTGATCACATTGTCGACGTGAATTTCAAGAGCGTTTTTTATATGCTGCGCGAGGCGGCTACCAAACTGGCGGATCATGGGCGCGTGGTGACTATTTCCAGTACTGTGACGCGCTTGATGCTGCCCAAATACGGCGCTTATGCCGCAACCAAAGCCGCCGTGGAACAATTGACGCGGATTTTTGCCCGTGAAGCAGGAAAACGAGGCATCACCGCCAATACCGTTTCACCGGGTCCGGTCGATACGGAATTGTTCCGCGCGGGCAAAACCGCGGCGGACATCGAACGCATGGCGGCGATGGCAGCCCTGGGGCGGATTGGTGAAGCGGATGATATTGCTCAAGTGGTGTTGTTTCTGGCCAGTGACGAAGCCCGCTGGATTACGGGACAGAATATCGGTGTTAATGGCGGGATTATTTAACGGACAGAAAGGGAGAATCAGATGCATATCGGCGTGCCTAAGGAAATTAAAATACATGAATCCCGTGTGGGATTGACGCCGCCGGCGGTACGCGAGCTGGTTGCCAGCGGTCATCATGTGATGGTGCAAAAAAACGCCGGGATGCAAATTGATTTGGGCGATGACAAGTATCGGAACGCAGGCGCGGAGATCGTGGAAACGCCGCAGGAGATTTACGCCAAAGCCGATCTGATTGTCAAAGTCAAGGAGCCGCAATCCTCCGAGCTTCCATTGCTGCGCGCAGGGCAGGTGCTATTCACCTATCTGCACCTCGCGCCTGATCCGGTGCAAGCCAAAAGCTTAATGGATTCCGGCTGTATCGCTATCGCCTACGAAACAGTCACCGACAGCTTTGGCGGATTGCCGCTGCTGGCGCCGATGAGCGAAGTGGCCGGACGCATGGCGATTCAGGCTGGTGCGCATGCGCTGGAACTGGATCAGGGCGGCCGCGGCATGCTGCTCGGCGGTGTGTCCGGCGTGCCTGCGGCGCGCGTCGTGGTCCTCGGCGGCGGTGTCGTCGGCACCAATGCCGCCCGTATCGCCATGGGCGTGGAAGCGCATGTGACCGTGCTGGATAAATCGATTCATCGCTTGCAGCAACTGGATTCCCAGTACGGCTCCAGAATCAATACCGTTTTCTCAACCGTAGATGCGCTGGAAGAACATGTTACAACCGCCGATCTGGTCATCGGCGCGGTGCTGGTTCCCGGAGGCGCCGCCCCCAAACTGGTGACCCGTGAAATGGTCAGCCGCATGAATCGCGGCACCGTGCTGGTCGACGTTGCAATCGACCAAGGCGGCTGTTTCGCCACCTCCAAACCCACCACGCTGGCCGATCCCATTTTTATCCTAGACGGTGTCGTGCATTACTGCGTTTCCAACATGCCCGGAGCGGTCGCGCGCACCTCCACCTTTGCCCTGAATAACGCGACCTTGCCGTTCGTCCTGGCGCTGGCCAATAAAGGCTATCGCAAAGCACTGATGGATGATCCGCATTTGCGCAATGGTCTGAATGTTTGCCAAGGCCGGTTGACGCATGAAGCGGTGGCGCATGCTCTGGGACTGGCGTATGTCAGTGCGCTCGATACTTTGACACAATGAGGTGAATAAGCTTATCCCGCAGTTATCATTGAGATACGTTTCGCTTGTGCAATCACCTTACTTGTTAGGCTAGAAGTGTTTTCCCCTCTGCGAACTCAGCAAGAGTTAGGCCTCCGGTATACTGAAAATGCGGAAACTCGCGAAAAGTTTTCCAATCCCCGGCCCATTCAAGTCCCACGGATTTACCTATTTTTCCGATGCGCTGCCACAATTCCAGATCATCTGTATTATCATCCGTAGGATCGCTGTCTATGCCATTTCCAGCTGTGCCCCAAACTGGCTTTCCATGGCGAAGCGGCACAATGTCAAATGCCACGCGCCAGTTGTGCCAAGATTGGCCAGGTTTGGCGTTTGTCACGACGGAACCTGGTTTGGTGCGACCCTGTGCGTAAAGCTCTGCTTGCGATTCATGGTCGCGGTATGTGCTGGTAATGAGAACTTCAATCCCTTCAGCTTCGCATCGTGCCAGAAATTCTTTGCATAACTTTTGCACCTGAGGGTGCAAATCTTCAATTTTTCTACTGTTTAACATTTTTACACTCCTTTCACATTTTAAAAATAGACTACTTTGTTGCCCGCTGTGAAGATTCTGTCATTGTTGATCTCTTTGATGTTTTAGAGCCTAAAACTACAAACCACATAGATGACTATAGAAAAACCTTCGGGGAATTTTGAAATATCATTTGAAACATAAGACCTGGAATTACTTTACCTCTTCGTGCAACGGAAATCTTATAAGATCTTTGCAAAACTCTGTTCTATATTTGTAGTAGAAAGCAAAATTACAGAGTCAGAATGATTTATGCTGTGATAAAAATCACAGTTTTTTTAAATTGATGCAGGAATAGGAGCCAATCAAAGGGGGTGAGAAGTAACGGTGACAGCAAACATTTCATCTGTTTAACTGTGAATTGTGTCATTCTCGTGTTGATACCGGCCTATCCAAAGCCCTGCTTACCTCTTCGAGTCGCACACTAAGCTAAACGGTGCGTGTAATGCATCCGTGAGTACATTGTCAGGCCAATTCTTTTACCTGACTAAAGTCTGAGATAGATTCAATGTCATCCATTTCGGATTGTTGAACCCAATACAAATCCCAGCGGGATTGCAGGTTGAGCCAATAATCTGCGGAGACATTGAAAAACTTCGCCAATCTTAACGCCGTGCTCGGCGTGACACCCCGTTTTTGATTGACCAGCTCGTTGACACGCTGATAAGGAACATGGATAGCCTCCGCCAATTCCCGCTGGCTGATGCCCATCGGTTGCAAGAATTCGGCGCGAAGCATTTCACCGGGGTGTGTAGGTTCTCTATCGGTTGGGATGCGCATGGTAACAAGACCTTTATCAGTGATAATCGATAATTTCAACATTATGAGGGCCTGAATCACTCCATTTGAAGCAAACCCGATATTGATCGTTGATACGGATACTGAATTCCCCTTTTCTGTCACCTGACAGGCTTTCGAGATAGTTACCGGGTGGTATCCTTAATTCCTCCAGAAACAAAACTGAATCCAGTTGATCCAGCTTTCTGAAAGCCACTTTCCACAAAGATTGAGGAAGTAAGTTACGAGCCAGCTTGGAGTTTTTTCCGTTAAAAATGTCTTCAGTCGCTTGATTCTTGAAGGAAACTATCATGCTAGCATAATAGCACGGTACGCATGTTATTCAAGCAGCAACTTTACCAGTATGTGTGAATTCCTTCCGGGTGGAATGCACACGAGAATAAGGTTTTGTAGGGTACCAAAAGGAAAATGCATTGCACCGGGTGTCGTTTTCATTCGGCGCAATACGGATTGCGCCCTACGCGGGCTTATGCAGACTGAAGAATAGGTGAAGTGTCGCCGAAGCCTATTATTCAACGTTCCATCTATCCATTGATTGATTTCGCTATGTTTCACTCATGCTATTTTCGTGCTTTCAGGGTTTCCAAGCGGCGCTTCAGATCTGCGCTCAACTTGGCTAGGCCCTCACCGTTTGGCAGATATCTGATATGCCTGATTGCTGCCACGTCGAATGGAATATCAGTTGCCGATTGTGCGATCAGGATAACCTCCCGGCCAAGCGTATGCGCGATGCCCATTTCATAGAATACATTGGCATTGCGTCCGCTGAGGTCGCAAACAACGACTGCTGCTTTACAGAGCAGGAGAGCGACATCCTGAACGACGTGATCGTTTTCCCAGATGTCATCTGCACGTTGACAGGTCATGTCCACTTCACCAATAGCGGTTTGTAGAGCTTTGTAAACCGGCGTAAAGGCAGCATCAAATGGCATCATTACGGCGGCCAAGTTATCATTTATAGGTTCGTCGGTAAAGGTAAATACTTTCGGCTTGGAGCATTGACCGATTCTGTGTTTTAGCAGGATCTTGAAAAGGTCAACATCTTTAATGGACCAATGATTGCGAGAAGATTCAGGAAAATTAGCTTTTTTGGTGTCGATGTGCAAGTCGTCAGCAGCGGTGGAGAACAGTATTGAGTTAGGGATCGGTGGAATGTCTGAATCAAACATATACTCAAGCTGATACTCATGGCCGATCAGTTGAATGCGTGTGAGAGTTCCAACTCGAGCTGATGGTTGATTGCCATCCCAACTGTTCTCCCACGCAAAGACAGTTGGCAACTCCATTACAGCGCGTAGATCAAGTACTCCATTTGGCGCGAACTGTATTTCGAGATACTCTTCAGTAAATTCGAGAGTTCGACTGCTGCTCATAGTTCCACGGGAGGAACTCCAGCCGATGCCACTAGTAACTAGTAGATTGAACATACTTGCCTCTGATAGTCAAAGTGTACGATAAAAAACGAATCAACCTAAACTTATTTAACCTCTATCACTCAATATTCTGCACCTGCTCACGCATTTGTTCGATAATTACCTTGAGTTCCATCGAAATCCGGGATATTTCCAGATCCACCGATTTCGAGCCGATGGTGTTGGCTTCGCGGTGCAGTTCCTGCATCATGAAGTCGAGCCGTTTGCCGGCGGCGCCGCCTTTATTCAGGATGCGTTCGACTTCATCCAGATGCGCTTGCAGGCGGGACAGTTCTTCATCCACGTCGATTTTTCCGGCAAACAGCG
>CAKKRO010000023.1:2530-14534 GCA_919902625.1 Nitrosomonadaceae bacterium | reverse complement strand
AAATTACCCGCAATCACCGGCAATCCATTCCATAGCCACCAATCCGCTATCGTGATATCCGCACCCAGCCACATGCCGGCGGGGATCACGAACATGTTGACGATGGCGTGCTCGTAGCCGAGGCCAAAAAAGGTCATGATCGGCAGCCACATCGCGGCGATTTTGCCGCCGGTGGTGGTGGAGGTGAAGGCCATGACGGCACCCAACGTCACCATCCAGTTACACAGCAGCGCGCTGGTAAAGGCGGTGATGGTGCCGTCCAAGCCAAGCTTCGCATATTCGAGCGTTTTCACTTCGGCGATGGTGATGGTTCGTTGCAACGCGGGGATGGCTTCCGGGTCGATGGTTCCCATTTTGGTCGCCACAACACAGTACAAATACGCATACGTGACGCTGCCGATCAGGTTGCCGGTCAGCACCCAGGTCCAATTCTTGAGCAAATGACTGAACGGGATTCTTTTATCTTTGACCGCAATCGGAATGAGCGCGAAATTACCGGTTGCAAGTTCCAATCCAAGCAAAATGATCATGACGAAGCCCACCGGAAACACCAACGCGCCGGCGATGCCCCAGCCCGTTTGCGTCGCCGCCAGAATCGCCAGCGTGGTGGCATAGCCGAGAAAAGCGCCCGCCAGAAAGCCGCGTATCAGCAATTGCTTGACCGGCAGACTGGCTTTCTTGGCACCCGCCTGCAACATATTCTCGACGATTTCTTCCGGTTTTACATACGCCATATTCCGCACGCTCTCATGAACAAATTTGATGCCTGCGATTTTAGCGCATTATCAAGCGGAATTTTTTCCGGGCAGGAAGATTTGCAACAGGTCGTTGAGAAACCGTCTGCCCAGCACGGTAGGCTTGATGCGCAGATGATCACGCACCAGCAATCCGCGCTGCTCGGCTTCATCCAATTGTTGCTGCATGGCGCTGATGGATAAGCCGGTGCGTTCGTAAAACAACGGTGTATCAAACCCCCCATTAAGCCGCAATGCGTTCATCATGAATTCAAAACCTCGATCTGCGGCAGCCAGTTCATGCTGCGTCTGAATCAATGACTCGCCTGCCTGGACCTTGGCCAGGTATTCTTTCGGCTGCTTGTAACGCATCTGGCGCACGATTTTATCGGCGAAGCTGATTTTGCTGTGCGCCCCCGCGCCGATGCCGAGATAATCGCCAAACAACCAGTAGTTCATATTATGGCGCGACGCCTTGCCTGCTTGCGCAAAAGCCGATGTTTCATAATTGCGGTAGTGATGGCTGGCGGTGGTCTGCTCGATCATCTCCTGCATCGCCGCCGCTTGCTCATCATCGGGAAGATTAGGTGGAAAACGGTGAAACAGCGTATTCGGCTCCAGCGTTAAATGATAAGCCGAAATATGCGTAACACCGAGTGTACAGGCGATTTCTATATCGGTCTGCGCCTCTGTCAGTATTTGCCCGGACAATGCGTACATGAGGTCGAGATTGATATTGTCGAAATTCTGCTGCGCGATATCCACCGCGCGGCATGCTTCCCGGTCATCATGCACACGGCCTAATGCGCGCAAATGCTGTGGATTAAAACTTTGTACGCCGATCGACAGGCGGTTAACGCCTGCTTTGCGGAAATCGGCGAATTTTTGCGCTTCAAATGTGCCGGGATTGGCTTCCAGCGTGACTTCGGCGAAGTGTTCCAGCGGCAGCAATGTCCGCACTGCTGTCAATATTGTGTCAATTGATCGGGCGCTGAACAAACTCGGCGTGCCGCCGCCCAAAAACACGCTGCTTAAGCGCCGCCCCCAGACATCCGGCAAAGCGGATTCGAGATCGCGTATCAACGCTGCAACATATTCCTCCTCAAGTGCCTGGCTGCCCTCCCCGCGAATTTCATGGGAGTTAAAATCACAGTAGGGGCATTTCTTCAGGCACCAGGGAATATGAATATAAAGGCTCAATGGAGGCAGGGATTTGAGTCGTGGTGATTGCGAACCCAGTATGGATACCGGTGAAATAATGGCAGTCATGAACCGGATTAACCAATCTTGCGTAAAGTCAGCAAAGGCGGGCTTGATAGTGCTGAACGCGTACCCAGCAAACCGGCCGCTAATACACCGATCACTCCGGCCAGAAACCCGATCAGCCAGATCCAGGGATTAAAAGTGTAGTCGAGACGCAAAACATGATGCCCAATGACATAACCCAACGCACTGGCGCCGGCGGCGGCAAACAATCCGGACAAACCGCCCAATATTGCAAATTCGGCCGCCCATGCGCGTGACAGTTGTTCCCGCTTGGCGCCCAGCGCTCTGAAAATGGCCGCTTCATAAATACGCTCGTCCTGCGTGGAAGCAATCGCTGCGTACAAAACTGCAAAACCGGCCAGCAGCGTAAATAAGAATACAAATTCAATCGCCTGGGAAACCTGCTGGATCATTTGTTGCACCTGGTTGATCACCACGGCCACATCGACCACCAGAATATTGGGAAACTCCCTGACAAGATCATGAATCATAGCAATCTCTGTAGGCGGCACATAAAAACTGGTGATATAGCTGACCGGATAATTTTCCAGTAGCCCGGTGGGCACGACCACAAAAAAGTTAACATGGAAGCTATCCCAATCCACTTTTCTCAGACTGGTGATTTTGGCTGAGAAATGACTCCCTGCAATATCATAAGTCAGCTCATCGCCCAATTTAACCCCAATTGTTTTGGCAATGCCTTGTTCAATGGATAAAACCGGCTCATTCGTGCCTTCATTCCACCAGCTACCCTGGACGACCCGGTTATCCAATGCCGGTTGACTGGCCCATGATAAATTAAACTCGCGTCTGATATGTCTCTCGGCATGAAGATCATGCGCATAATCTTCCGGCGATACACTCTTGCCATTGATCTTGATCAGACGGCCCCTTACCATCGGAAACAAAGGGGGTTGTTCAATTGCATATTGCTGGAAAAACTGATGCAGCGAATCTAATTGATCTGCCTGAATATTCACCAGAAAATGATTCGGTGCATCAGGCGGCAAACTGGCATGCCAATCATCAATCAGATCATCCTGAATCAGCGTCAGCACCAGCAATGCCATCAAGCCCAATCCCAACGCCACTGCCTGCAAAACGCTTGAAACAGCGCGGCGGTGGATACTGGCCAAGCCATAACGCCAGGCGCCGCCGGCCTGATGCCGTAAACCGGATAATGCTTTGATCAACAGCCACCCCAGGCAACCAAAAATGGCAATGGCGGATATAAATCCGCCGACAATATAGAGGCCCAGCTTCAGGTCTTCCGCTTTCCAGATAAATAGCAATGACAAAGCAGCCAACCCCAGCAAATAGCCCGTTATGCTGTGTGCATTGGATAGTCCGATATCCCTTCGTAATACCCGTAATGCAGGAACACTGCGCAAATTCAGAATGGGCGGCAATGCAAAACCCAGTAACAACACCAAGCCAATCAGCATGCCTTGTATCGCCGGCAACCCATTGGGCCAGGGTAATGCGGTCTCGACCAAACCCGTCAACCAGTGTGTCAGAACCTCCTGCGACACAAAACCAATCAAGCACCCAAGACTGCTGGCAATAATGCCCAGCGCTATAAAATAATACCAATACAGATAAAATAATTGTCTCTGGCTGGCCCCCAAACTTCGCATCACGGCACACCCATCCAGATGGCGCTGGGTAAACCGGCGTACCGCCAATGCAATAGCGGCTGCCGCCAAGACAACACTGGCCAACGCCGCCAGACTCAGAAACCTCTCGGCCCGCTCCAATGCTGCTTTAATCTCGGGACGCGCATCCCGGATACCTTCAATTCTCTCCGCTTTGGTGAGTTGCGTTTCCGCCCAATCGCGAAATTGTTGCACCTCTTTTATTTCGCCAGCCACCATCAAATGATAGGCAATACGGCTGCCTTGCTGTATCAAGCCCGTATCGGGCAAATCAGCCGCATTGATCATGACGCGTGGTCCCATATTAATAAATCCCACGGAGTGATCCGGCTCACGCACGATGAGTTCCGTCACCGTTAACTGGATGTCGCCGACATCCACCCAATCTCCTCGCTTAAGATCAAGCCGCGTCATGAGCTTTTCATCCACCCAGATTGTACCGGGCTGTGGAATTCCGGCTGCAACTTGAATTTCTGATTGCGGCGTTTGGGTCTTGGATGTCCTGCTGGCCAGATACACGCGCCCACGCAATGGATAACCTTCTGTGACTGCTTTAATCTCAGCGAGCAGATTGTTCTCGCCATTGGAAATCATGCTGGGAAATTTAGTCACCGTGGAAATAGCCAATCCAAGCCGGTCAGCCTCATCCGCATAGTGTTCGGGTAATGGCTGGCTCGAAATAACCAGTAAATCCGCGCCCAATAATTGATTACTCTCGCGGGAAAGCGCCAGTTCTACACGATCTGCAAAAAATCCCACTGTGGTCATACCACTGACTGCAATGACCAATGCCAATACTAGAACATTTAACTCGCCTGCACGCCAGTCACGACGGAGCATTCGAAAGGAAAGCTTAAAATGACTCATGTAGAAAAACGATTCCTTACTGAAAATATAAGATAGGTACCCTTAGTGCTGCCATCGCGCAACCTTTCAATTGATTTAAAGCCTTAACGGTTATTGAACAAGTCTGCCATCCGCCAAACGGATTTGACGTGAACACCGTTGTGATAAAGCTTCATCGTGAGTAACCAGTACCAAGGTTGTACCATGCTCACGATTGAGCTCAAACATCAGTTCAATAATCTGTATACCGGTCGCAGAATCGAGATTACCGGTAGGTTCATCGGCCAGCAGTAATTTTGGATCCGTTGCAAAAGCACGTGCAATCGCGACCCGTTGCTGCTCACCACCGGATAATTGTTTGGGGTAATGATGCAATCGCATGGCCAGTCCAACACGATCAAGTAATCTGCGGGCTGTCGCTTCAGCATGACTGGCAGCAGACAGTTCAAGGGGCAGCATCACATTTTCAATAGCCGTCAGAGCAGGAAGTAATTGAAATGACTGAAACACAAATCCCAGAACCTTGCCGCGCAAAGCAGCCCGGCTATCTTCATCCAAGGTGAAAATATCGACATCATCCAGATGAACTTTCCCCGAAGTCGGCAGATCCAATCCTGCAAGTAACCCTAACAAAGTTGATTTACCCGAGCCCGATGCGCCTATAATTGCGACAGCTTCGCCTGCGTTTACCTGCAAATCAATATCCTGCAATATGGTTAATTGTTTATCACCGGTATTGACCTGCTTGGTAAGTGCATTTGTCCAGAGAATTGGCTGTTTAACAAGATGATCTAACATGAAAAATTTCCTAATTATTCTAACTTTCTTTTTTACTTTCACTGCTCCTGCTGCGGCGGAATCAGCAAAAACCGTGATGGTTTTTGGTGACAGCCTGTCTGCCAGCTATGGCATGGCGACGGAAGCTGGCTGGGTTGCGCTACTCACACAACGATTACAGTCTAAATTTACTGATTATCAAATCATCAATACAAGCATCAGCGGCGAAACGACGCTGGGGGGACGTAATCGAATTGAACAAACACTTGAAATACATCGTCCTGAGATTGTTATTCTTGAGCTTGGCGCTAATGACGGCTTGCGCGGCACATCAATAAAATCTATTTATGAGAACCTGGAGGCTATTATTAAAATATGCCAACAAAATAATGCATTAGTCCTTCTTGCCGGCATGCAGTTGCCTCCCAACTATGGCATAACTTACACACAAAAGTTCCAAGCTATTTTTCCGCAATTGGCTGAAAACTATCAAATCAAGCTGATACCCTTTTTACTGGCCGGTTTTGGTGACAGACACGAATTTTTTCAGGCTGATGGAATACATCCTAACGAAATCGCACAGAAAAAAATTGCAGAAAATGTTTGGGAAGTTTTACAAACCATGTTTAAAAACGAACAGGTCGCCACCAGCCCGGATATTTAACCGCGCACATTATATCACTTCAATTCATTAAATGATGGCTAGTAAACTACCCTTCCGTTCAATGATTTATCCAATTCATCCATAAATTTTTGCAGATCTTCAGATAAAGGTGATTGCAGTTTCACGCGCTCTCCAGAAGTCGGATGCGTAATCTGCAGGGTATGCGCATGCAAAAACATTCGCGTCAGATTCATTTGATTACTGGCTTTTGCAAGTTGTTTATTCATCTCAAAATGACCATATTTATCATCGCCAATAATGGGAAACCCAAGATGAGCCAAATGAACACGAATCTGATGTGTGCGGCCGGTTTTTAATTCAGCGTCCAGCAAACTGAAATTTTTCCAGGACTTTTGCAGCTTGAATATGGTGTGCGCCAACATCGGCTTGTAATCTTTGTGTTCACCGGTTGATATCGCAACTCGCCGCTCACCGGTTGCAGTCACATACTTATTTAAAGCCAGCTTGACATGCTGCTTGGCATTACGCCATTCGCCCTTGACCATCACCAGATAATGTTTCTCAGTCAGGCCTTCACGAATCTGCCGGTGCAATTCAACGAGCGCGCTACGCTTCTTGGCAAGCAACAATACCCCGGATGTTTCCCTGTCAAGGCGATGCACTAATTCAAGGAATTTCCAGGATGGATTTTGTGCACGTAATTGCTCGATGACACCGAAACTGATACCACTTCCACCATGAACAGCCATACCACCCGGTTTATCAATCACGAGCAATGCATCATCTTCATACAGTTTGTTAAAGGTGAAAAAGTTTGATGGCGCAATAGTGGTTTGCCGGGAGGAGTTCCTTTCTGTCGTTTTAACCGGGGGAATTCGTACGATATTACCTAATTGCAAACGATAGCTTGCATTTGTCCGCTTTCCATCAACCCGTACCTGACCGCTTCTTAGTAGCTGATAGATGTGGCTTTTGGGTACGTTTCTGAAACGCCTGAATAAAAAATTATCAATTCGCTGATCATTATCCTCTTCTTCAATGCAGACTTTTGCTACTGACACAGAGAATAGATCCTTTTTGTTTATATTTTTGATGTTGCCTATAATTTTCAAAACAGAGCACAGATTAGCGTTAAATTGCAAAGATATTGCTTCTTTCTTGTCGGTATCCCTGTAGAATACCTGTATGTGAATCAGATTTGTCTAATGATACGCTAATAATACCGGGATAATAAGTGCCATAATCGAGCAGCTTTGTCCGGTGGTCTATGAAGTTCCATTTGGAACTTTATGTAAAATTTGATACCTTATATACTATTAAAAATAATCATTAAAACAGAATAAAAAATATTTCAAGACAACTTTTATAAAGAATAAATCAGTAGATTGAAATTATACTAATAAAAAGAAACATATAATTGATAAATAAATATAATAATAGAATTACCAAACCAAAATCTCGTCATTACAACTACGTATACCAAAAGAAACTATCCAATAATGTGGATAGTGTATCCATAAATAGAACACGTAAGGTTTGTAAATGAAACGAATGTTATTTAACGCGACGCAGCCTGAAGAGTTGCGAGTCGCAATTGTCAGCGGTCAAACGCTTATTGATCTTGACATAGAATCCATCAGCAAAGAACAACGTAAAAGCAATATCTATAAAGCCGTTATTACCCGAATAGAACCTAGTCTGGAAGCCGCATTTGTAGATTATGGATGCGAGCGTCACGGTTTTTTGCCTTTTAAAGAAATATCTCCATCTTGTTTGGGTGACGGTGCTAATGCTGCAAACAGCCGCATTCAAGATCTTTTGCATGAAGGCCAGGAACTGATTGTACAAGTTGATAAAGATGAGCGCGGAACAAAAGGTGCCGCGCTCACAACTTATATTTCCCTGGCTGGCCGGTATTTGGTTCTGATACCCAACAATCCCAATAGTGGCGGCGTATCACGCCGTATAACCGGTGAAGAGCGTAATGAATTACGTGATGTCATCGCTAAACTTGAAGTGCCTGCAGGCATGAGTATTATTGCCAGGACAGCTGGAATTGGCCGAAGTACAGAAGAGCTGCAATGGGATTTAAATTATCTGACGCAACTCTGGTTTGCCATTGAAGAAGCGGCCAATAACCAGAGTGGTGTTTTCCTGATTTACCAGGAAAGCAGCCTGGTCATCCGGGCAATTCGTGATTATTTTAACCAAGAAATTGGTGAAATTCTGATTGACAGCCGTGATATCTATGAACAGGCCAGCCAATTCATGGCGCATGTTATGCCTGCAAATGTCGATCGCCTCAAATTTTATCACGATGATGTTCCCTTATTTTCACGCTTTCAAATTGAGCACCAGATAGAAACGGCCTATTCAAGGCAAGTCTCACTCCCGTCAGGAGGCTCCATTGTTATTGATCACACCGAGGCATTGGTGTCTGTTGATGTCAACTCAGCACGCGCTATCCGGGGACTGGACATTGAACATACCGCGTTGAATACCAATCTTGAAGCAGCGGATGAAATTGCGCGTCAACTGAGACTGCGCGACTTAGGTGGATTGATTGTCATTGATTTTATTGATATGGATGTACAACGTAATCAGCGAGAGGTTGAAGCGAGGTTACATGAGGCATTGCGACAAGATCGCGCGCGTATCCAAGTAGGAAAGATTTCACGTTTTGGTTTGTTGGAATTATCACGCCAACGTTTGCGTCCTTCACTGGGTGAAAGTAACTATATTTCGTGTACACGTTGTCATGGCACAGGGTTTATTCGCGGCACTGACTCTTCGGCGCTTCATGTGCTGAGGATCATCCAGGAAGAAGCCATGAAAGAAAATACCAGTGCGCTGCATATCCAGCTACCGGTGGATGTGGCTACTTACCTGCTCAATGAGAAACGTGCGGAAATTTATGATATTGAAGTACGGCAAAGAATCAGTATCATTTTAATACCTAACATCCATCTGGAAACACCCAACTACAATATCACACGCTTGCGTCATGAAGATATAAAAGCGAATGAAACAGTGGCCAGTTATAAAATGGTCGAAAAAAATACAGAAGAAAATAATCTGATATCCACTGAGCAGAAAAATAAGCCTGCCCGCCCTCAAGCTGCAGTTCAAGGCATAACACCCGCCCAACCAGCACCTATCCGTGAGGATAAATCGCGTGATTCATCGCTTCTGGATAAATTTTTTAGCTGGTTCAAACCAGCCCATACGGAAGATATAAAAACTGATACAGAAATAAAACAATTCCCCGATAAAACCAAAACACCCCAAGACCGCGGGCGTGCACGTGGTGGACGTCGTGGACGCAACAGAAATGAACGCAACAAAGATATTCCTGCCAATAAACAGGCTAAACAAAATGATTTAACAGACCCGGGCATCCATGCGGATGTTGTTGTTACTGAACAATCTTCTCTACAGCCTCTGGCTGCCGAACGAAAAAGCAGCAAAAACAAATCGGCTCAGCCGTTAAATCAGAATCATTTAGAAAAGGTGCTTACTGAAGATTTATCTGTAATCGAAAAAGAAAACCCTGAAAGTCCCTCGCCTAAAACAGATGATCGTAGACGTTTACGCCGTAATCGTGGCAGTAAACATCGCGATCAGTCCGCGCGTGATAAGAATCCCGCTGAGAATCAGGGTTCAGTATTTGAGGAAGTGCCAAATAACACAACCCAGAATGAGGAATATTCACCCAATCTCCTATCAAGTACCGAAAAACCAATACCTGTCCGCTCAGTAAAAACCGATAGCCGCTCCAAGCAAACTTCAACTAATAATGACCTGGCAACCGTTGCAACTAAAAAGCATCAAGCCAGGAAAATAACCGCTGAAACACCTGCGGATAATCAACCGATTACAGTTAATATTGATCAACCGGCTGCTATAGCGCCCACATTATCCGGGTCCAGTCCTGCTAAAGAGCTACCAGATTTTAAGAAAAGCGGACTCGTTATGATAGAAACACCGCCTGAGAAAGTTGAAATCGTTACAGAAGATATCATTATCCCTAAGCGGCCAAGAAGAAAGATCAAGGACGTTATCGCCACAGAAACCGGTCCTTTGATGCAAGTCGAAACACGGAAATAATCCACCCCGGACGATATAACTTATAGCACAATCATCAGGCGCATTTACCCCTAATGTGCCTGCTCCCAATTATCTCCGACGCCGATTTCTATCAACAACGGCACATCCAGTTGCAAAACATTGCTCATATGGCCGGGTAATGTATTTTTCATTAATACAATTTCATCATCAGGCACCTCCAAAACCAATTCATCGTGTACCTGCATAATCAGCTTACTGCGTAATTTCTCCTTTTGCAGCCAGTTTTGCACAGCGATCATGGCCAGTTTAATGATATCTGCAGCAGTTCCTTGCATAGGCGCATTGATGGCAGCCCGTTCCGCGCCCTGCCGGCGATTTCCGTTGGCATTATTAATCTCGGGCAACCATAATCTGCGTCCCAGCACGGTTTCTACATAACCGAGTTGCCTGGCTTTTTCCCGGGTATATTGCATATAGCTTTCCACACCCGGATAACGCGCAAAATACCGCTCCATATAAGCGCGGGCAGCGCCGCGTTCAATACCTAATTGTGCCGCCAGCCCAAATTCAGACATACCGTAGATCAAGCCAAAATTAATCACTTTGGCATATCGGCGTTGCTCTTGATCCACTTGACTCAGTGGGATTCCAAATACCTCTGCAGCAGTTGCTCTATGAATATCTGCACCGGCTGCAAATGCCTTCAGAAGGCCTTCATCCTGAGAAATATGCGCCATAATCCGTAATTCTATCTGCGAATAATCGGCTGAAACAATCCGGCAACCCGGCGGCGCTATGAATGCTTCACGAATTCGCCGGCCTTCGCTGGTACGAACAGGGATATTCTGCAAGTTGGGATCCGAGCTGGATAATCTTCCCGTTACAGCAACCGCTTGCGCATAATTAGTATGTACCCGGCCTGTGTTTCGATCCATCATCAGTGGCAACTTGTCGGTATAAGTCGATTTTAATTTGGCAAGACTGCGATAATCGAGCAGAACTTTAGGTAATGGATAATCCAATGCCAATTGTTGTAATACATCTTCATCGGTAGAAGGGGCGCCTGTAGGTGTTTTCTTGATAACCGGCAATTTGAGATGATTAAATAAAACTTCCTGTATCTGTTTGGGTGAATTCAGATTAAATGGCTGCCCGGCTATGGTGTAAGCCTGTTGCTCCAAAGCTTGTAATTTTCCGCCCAGTTCGTAACTTTGTTTTTGCAGCAGCTTATAATCCAGCAAAACACCATTACGCTCGATTTCAAACAATACGTCCAGAATCGGTATCTCTATCCCACGATAGATATAATCCAACCGTTCGTCACTCTGGATACGCGGATATAAAAATTGATGCAAGCGTAATGTAATATCCGCATCTTCCGCTGCATACTGAGTAGCGGCATCAATTGCAACTTCATCAAAACCAATGCGATGCACACCTTTTCCTGTGACTTCATCATAGCTGATCGTTTTAATATCGAGATGGCGTAGCGCCATGCTATCCATACTATGCGGACGATGTGATTCCAGAACGTAAGACTGAAGCAGCGTATCATGCACAATGCCTCTTAACTGAATGCCATGATTGGCAAAAACATGCTTGTCGTATTTTAAGTTCTGACCTAATTTAGGTTTTGCTGCATGCTCTAACCAAGGTTTGAGTTTGTTTAAAACCAGATCCATCGGGAGTTGTTGTGGAACACCGGCATAATTGTGCATTAAAGGAAGATAAGCCGCATGTCGACTTTCAATACAGAACGAAATACCCACCAATTTTGCCTGCATAGGATCCAAGCCGGTTGTTTCACTATCAACGGATACCAATTGCGCTACATCGAGCCGGGTTATCCAGTCATCCAATTCGGCTTCAGTGTAGATAGTCTGATAAGTTACTGAACCTGAACCCGTCTGAATGATAGTATTATCTTCGCTATCAACCGCCAGGGTTGAGTCCATCGAATTCAATGGACCCGCATTGCTTTGCTGGCGCAATTCGCGCAGTGACGCTTTCATGTCCAGTTGTTCATATAACAG
>CAKKRO010000023.1:0-2430 GCA_919902625.1 Nitrosomonadaceae bacterium | reverse complement strand
TCATCACGGAAAGTTTTACCTTTTGCATCAAACACACACGCGCTATAATCGGCGTGATAATCCTTGTGCAAACGGCGAAGCATATTGAGCACCCCATGGATTGCGCCTGTTGGTTCATTTTTATGATTACGTAAATCGGGTAATGCATGAAAAGCGCGATATAAATAGGATGAACCGTCAACCAGCAGCAATGTTTTCATTTATAAGATATTCCTATGAGCCTACAAGATAAACCGGCCACTCACTTATCGCTGGATAAACCCTGGTCAGCAAAAGAATCATGGCGCTTATTTGGAATTATGGCAGAGTTTGTTGAAGGAACGGAGCGTCTTGATGCCATCCAACCTGCCGTCAGTATTTTCGGCAGCGCACGCACCAACCCGAATAACCCGCACTATCAATTAGCCGAGCAAATTGCCAAACAACTTTCTGATGCCGGCTTTGCAGTCATTTCCGGCGGAGGGCCTGGTATCATGGAAGCTGCCAATAAAGGTGCCTATTATGGAAAATCGCCCAGTATCGGCTTAAATATACAATTGCCCCACGAACAGCATCGCAATGCTTATCAGGACATCAGCCAGACTTTCAGGCATTTCTTCGCACGCAAATACATGTTTGTTAAATTTGCGACTGCCTATGTCGTCCTACCCGGCGGCTTTGGCACATTAGATGAATTAATGGAAGCACTGACTCTGGTGCAAACCGGGAAAACCCGGAAAATGCCCATCATTCTGGTCTATTCAGAATTCTGGCGCGGACTCCTTGATTGGTTCCAAAGAACATTAATCGCCGAAGGCTTCATTTCTGCAGAAGACATGGATCTGATCCAAATCATTGATGAACCCAGTCAGGTAGTCAGCGCGATTTTCCAGTTTTATGAAACCAGTGGATTTGAACCGACTGCCGCTGAAAGAGAAATTCAGCTCAATCTTTAACCGTCATCTACGATTTTAGGTAGAATACAAAATAATCCTGACCCGCCGGGAACCAACATGTACCTGTACCGACTTATTTTTATAATATTGTTAAGCTCTACAATACCTGTTATGGCACAGTCTGAGCAACCAAAACAGCCGAAAAAATCTTCGCACCCGGATAATTTAATACCATTGCCTGAAATCCCTGAATTACCTGCTTTATCTGAGCCACCGCCACTTCTACCCGACATTGAACCCGATCCTGAGCTGGAGACACAAGTTACCATTATAAAACGCGGGGAAGACACCATTGAAGAACATCGTGTCAATGGTGAACTCCTCATGATCAAGGTTATTCCGCGTATCGGTCCGCCTTACTACCTGAAGAAAAATACCAGCAGGGAATATCACACACACCCAGGTGAAGCCGGCATTGATGTCAGTCCACCCATGTGGCAACTACTGAAATTTTAACTTTTAATAAGACGGAAAAAATGTAGTCTTATGAAATTCATAAGTTTCCACTTCTTTTTCGTTTTCTTATCCTACTAGCCCATGTCTGTTTTTACACCCGTTACTGATAGCCAACTCACGGTTTGGTTAAAAAATTATGCGCTCGGTCAACTCATTAGCCTGCAGGGTATCTCCTCCGGTATTGAAAACACCAATTACTTCGTTACGACCACACAGGGCAAGTTTGTATTGACCTTATTTGAAAAGCTGACTCACCATGAACTACCTTATTATCTGAATCTGATGGCGCATTTGTCACGTCACGACATACCCTGCCCTGCTCCCATCCCCAGACTGGATCAGAAACTGCTGGGTGAGCTGAACGGCAAACCAGCCACTATCGTTACCTGCCTGCCGGGAAAATCATTAATACACCCGACCACGGAGCAGTGCGCCGAAGTTGGAAAGGTATTGGCGAGAATGCATTTATCCGGGGCTTCCTATCCCGGTAAAATGGATAACCCGCGCGGGTTAAGATGGTGGCAAGCCAGGGCGCCCGAAATTACACCATTCCTGTCGTCTGATGAAAAATCCTTATTGAACGATGAGCTGAATTTTCAGTTATCGCAACAATCCATAACATTACCCAGCGGCGTTATCCACGCAGATTTATTCCGTGACAACATTCTGTTTTCCGGGAATAAAATTGGCGGTGTCATTGACTTCTATTTCGCCTGCAACGATGCCTTTCTGTACGATCTGGCCATTGTTGCCAATGACTGGTGTATGACTGAGGAAAAAATTCTGGATAAAACACGCACACTTTCACTGATGGAAGCTTATCATGCCATCCGGCCTCTAACATCTATCGAATATGATGCCTGGCCAATCATGCTGCGTGCAGGCGCGCTACGTTTCTGGATTTCCCGGTTATATGACTATCATTTGCCGCGCCCGGGAGAACTGACCCATGCCAAGGACCCGGATCATTTCAGGGAAATATTGAAAAATCATGCAGCCAATCCATCCAGATTGCGATAACGCTGGATATAAATAATAA
>CAKKRO010000022.1 GCA_919902625.1 Nitrosomonadaceae bacterium | reverse complement strand
TTAAGTGGAATCAGGATAAACAAACATGAGCATCAGCGCTATCCAGGACATTATTGCCGATCTTAAGCTCGGCAAAATGGTTATTCTTGTGGATGAAGAGGATCGTGAGAATGAAGGCGATCTCGTCTTGGCAGCCGATTTTGTGACGCCGGAAGCCATCAATTTTATGGCTACTCATGGTCGCGGTCTGATTTGTTTGACTTTGACCGAGGAGAGGTGTCATCAATTGGATTTACCCTTAATGGTATCCGCCAATCGCGCACCCTTGGGTACCAATTTTACGCTTTCCATAGAGGCGGCCAGTGGCGTGACCACGGGCATCTCTGCAGCCGATCGTGCGCGCACCATTCAAGTTGCGGTTAAAGCGCACGCCAAACCGGAAGACATTGTGCAACCAGGTCATATTTTCCCGTTGATGGCCCAAAAAGGGGGGGTGCTGGTGCGCGCCGGCCACACGGAGGCGGGTTGCGATTTAGCCAGAATGGCCGGGTTGACTGCAGCCTCCGTGATTTGTGAAATTCTGAAAGAGGATGGCAGTATGGCGCGATTGCCTGATTTAGTGCAGTTTGCGCATAAGCATCAGCTTAAAATCGGCGCGATAGCGGATCTGATTCAATACCGCAGCCAGACGGAGAGTCTGGTCACGCGCGTTGCTGAGCGTGCTATTCAAACACTGCATGGCGAATTTCTTCTGGCGGCCTATCGTGATGAAATAGCCAATACAACCCATCTGGCTTTGGTCAAAGGTGAAATAAACCCGGCAACTGAAACATTGGTGCGCGTGCATGAGCCATTGTCGGTCATTGATTTGCTCGATATCCATGACAATACGCATTCCTGGAGCATCCATGATGCCATGAAGCTGGTTGCCGAAGCCGGGCATGGCGTTATCGTTCTGCTGCATCGTAAAGAAAGTCCGGCAAAATTGATTGAGCGCATTCAATTAAAGGAAGCTCATTTTCCAGCCTCTATCAAAACAGATCTTCGTGATCACGGCATTGGCGCACAGATATTGAAAGATCTTAATGTGGGAAAAATGCGGCTCATGGCGGCACCGAGAAAAATGCCCAGCGTGACAGGATTTGGTTTGGAAGTAACCAGTTACGTGGAAACGCACAAGCAATAATTTTAATTCTGATCGAACAGAAGATAA
>CAKKRO010000021.1 GCA_919902625.1 Nitrosomonadaceae bacterium | reverse complement strand
GCGCTGAAGCAATAAGCCATGCTGGTGCCCAGTGCAATCAGCACATCCATATTGGCTCCGCCGCCACGCAGGGCATGCCAGCCCCCGATATAGAAACGCCGCCCGATCCAGAATTGCACCGGCGTTGCCAACAGCCATTGCAGCCACCGGGGCAGCATGTCCATCTCATGCCCTGAGAACATGGCGCCCATCTGGAGCACCAATGGCAAGGTGAGGGCGGCTGAAATCCAGAACAGCCGCAATTCAGCCCGATAGGTTGCCAGACGCCGCGCTTTTTCTTCGGCATGACTGGATTCACTGATTTCGCTGGCATCATAACCCGCATTCACGACCGCTTCGATCAAGTTGCCAACATTGATCAAGCCTGGTATGAAACTGACTTTAGCCGTTTCAGTGGCGACATTTACATGGGCCGTGACACCGGGCAATTGGTTCAGTGCTTTTTCAATATGCCCTGCGCAGGCGGCGCAAGTCATTTTGTGCAGTTGCAGTTGCACAGATTGCGGTGCAATGTGAAAGCCGGATTTTTCAATGGCTTTAATCAGCGCATCCGTTTTGACTTGAGTTTCATCATAATTGACATGCGCTTTCTCATTGGCGAAATTGACAACTGCCTGGACACCGGAGAGTTTATTCAGATTCTTTTCTATCCGTGTCGCGCAGGCAGCGCAGGTCATTCCTTCAATCGGTAATTCAATGTGTTTGAGGGTTGAAGAATTCAAGGGTATTTCCTGGTTAAGCGCATAAAGTACAAGGAATTCAACGTATCTTACTGGCGATCGGGCACCAATACACCATCCATTAATTTAACTTTATCGCCTTGATGGAAGTTTGCCGCATCCGGGAGTGTGATGATTGCCTGACGGCCATCATTCATGGTGACGCCGACTTGATATTGATTGCCCGGATTAGCCATATTGTTTCCATGATGGCCGCCCGCCGGGTTTGGATGATTCGCGCCATGAGGATGAGGAGCATATTGCATAATTTCCCTGGCGACCGTTCCGGCAATCACACCGCCTGCTATGGCATTCAGACCGCCAACTTGTCCCATTTTATTGACGAAATCAACAATGCCACAGTTGATACATCCTGATGCAGGAGGTTGCCGGTGAATGATTCCAGCATCGGTACTTTTGATGCTGATGCTGTTCCGGGCGCCGCTAATGGCTGTGCCGGTACGATGAATTGTCCTGGGTGCTCTGTTCAGATCGGGCGGGCTTTCCGGTAAAGGCCGGGTTGTCAGGTTCTGTGCGCTTGAGCTGGATTGTGCCGATGCGATATTGACAGCAAATAGACTGAAAATAATGGCGGTTACAACGGTTAGTTTCGCTAAATCACCCGTATGGCAGCTATTTGACATTGCCGATCTCCTTTGTGGACTGACATCAATGGAATAAATTATCCTTCAACTTCATCAATTGGATCTGGAAGTATCTGATTGGTTTCATTATAGCGATTTCTGACCATTCCTGCCGGCTACAGGTATGTGAGCGATCAGTCCGGCTTTGGCGGGGTATCTTTTTTCTCTGACGGATCTTTTTCGGAGCAGGCTGACATATCAGGTTGAGTTTCTTTGTTTTGATGTTTGATCATAAAAGTGGCGATGAATATGCCTAACTCGTAAAGAATACACAAAGGCACCGCCAGCATGAATTGTGAAATGACATCGGGTGGCGTGAAAATAGCTGCAATGACAAATGCGCCGACAATCACATAAGGACGGATTTCCTTCAGTTTTTCAATGGTGATGACACCAGTTCTGACTAAAACGATGACAACCACCGGTACTTCAAAAGTGACACCAAAAGCAATGAACATGGATAAGACAAAACTGAGGTATTTGCTGATGTCCGTCATCACGGCGACACCTTCCGGTGCAAAGTAGGTAATAAACTCGAAAACCAATGGCAATGCAGCAAAATAGGCGAATGCCATGCCAAAAAAGAATAAGAGGCTGCTGCCAAAGACCAAAGGCAAGGCCATGCGCTTTTCATGCGAATAGAGTCCGGGCGCAATAAAGGCCCATATTTGATACAGTGTATAGGGTAATGTAATGACAAAGGCCATCATCATGGCGACTTTCATCGGTACAAAAAAGGGTGTCGCCACGTCAGTGGCAATCATTTGCCCCCCTTGCGGTAGTTTTTCCAGCAGTGGTTGTGCCAGCAAGGTATACAGCTCACGTGCATAAAAAGCGCAAGGAAGAAAGCCAAGCATGAGTCCACCCAGTGCCCGTATCATTCTGGCACGTAATTCCACCAGATGTGATAAAAATGAGCCTTCAAGCATGGTAAGGGTTATGGGGTTGGTTATGTTGAGCGGGCATCGATGGATATCAGATAGGCAGTCGTTAAACCGCTATTTTATCTCCTTATCAAGAGCGCGATGGGGAGATTCGCTGATATTGGGAAGCGGCTGTTGTGCGTCTGCATGGGGCGGCTGTGACGCCGGTAAACCGGCGGACGGGGTTACTTCGGTTTTAGCGTCAGTAACCGTTGTTCTCAATTGATCAATGCCTTGTTGTACTGAATGCTCAACAGATTGAACGGTTTCTTCAACAGAAGATTGCATTTTTTTCAATTCTTCCATGCGCATTTCATTATGAATGTCAGTTCTAATGCTATAAACGAAATTCCGGCAGCGGCCATACAAATGCCCCAATGTACGTGCTACGGCAGGCAGCCGTTCGGGTCCGATCACGATTAATGCAACCATCGAAATGACCAGTATTTCCATAAAACTGATATCAAACATGCTGTGCCATTGATTGAAACCGTATTAATGAATCATTGATTAAATCCGGCAGGCTTTCAGGTATGCTCGGTTTTTCCCGGAAATCAATTGAACATCTAAGCCTTGGCTGGCGGTTCTTCCCTGGTTTTAACATCGGTTATCTGGTTATTTACGCTGGTGGGCTGAGATGCGCTATTTTCAGTAGCGGTTTTATTCGCAGGTATGGGTGGCACAGGCGCATTGATGGGTGTATGTTGTTCTTCTTGGATGTTTTCCTTAAAGGCATTTGCCGGGGAGTCATTTTTTGCTTCGACTTCTTTGACCGGATCATTGATATGGGTTGATTGGAATGATGTATTTTCAGTTCCGGATTCCTTCATTCCTTCCTTGAAACCCTTTAAGGCGCTTCCCAGATCACTACCCAGATTACGTAATTTTTTGGTGCCAAATACTAATACGACAACTGCCAATACGATGAGCCAATGCCAAATGCTGAATGTACCCATTACTTCCTCCTTTTAAACGGAACAGTACTAGCCTTGATGTATCATTACAGGTAGACGTTCCCTGCCACCGATGATATGGAAGTGTAAATGAAATACCTCTTGTCCACCTACACGCCCAGTATTGATAATGGTGCGGAAACCATCTTCGCAGCCCTGTTCTTTTGCCAGTCTGGGGGCTAATAATAACATTTTGCCCAATAAACTCTGATGATTATCTTGAATGTCGGCGAGTGAATCAATATGCAGCTTGGGGATCAGTAAGAAATGGACAGGTGCGGCGGGATTGATGTCATTAAACGCAAGAATGTCTTCATCTTCATAGATTTTATTGGCAGGAATTTCTTTGTTTGCTATTTTGCAAAATATGCAATTATCCATGTTTCAGCCCGTTGTTCGCGATGCCTTTTCTTCTATACCGGAGACGCCTTCGCGTCTTTCCAATTCTCTTAATACATCATCCGGAGTTAATCCGTGATAGGAAAGTAACACCAGACAGTGAAACCATAGATCCGCTGTTTCGTAGATCACTTGATTGGCATCGCCATCTTTGGATGCCATCAATGTTTCAGCAGATTCTTCGGCTATTTTCTTGAGAATCTTGTCTTGTCCACCATGGAACAGCTTGGCTACATATGAGCTGTTTGCATCAGCCAGCTTACGTGTTTCAATAGTTTTAGCCAGTCTGCTCAGAATTGTTGGATCAGTCATTTATTATAGATTTCTTTGGGATCTTTGATTACGGGAGCAACGGTGATCCACTCATTATCTTCAAGTTTCTGGAAGAAACAACTGTGTCTGCCAGTGTGGCAGGCAATGCCACCCATTTGCTCCACGGTGATGAGTAGTACATCTTCATCACAATCCAAATAAATATCTTTTATTTTCTGAATGTGGCCCGATTCTTCGCCCTTGTGCCAGAGTTTTTTGCGTGAACGGGACCAGTATACCGCTTCATGTTTTTCCACCGTCAGTTTGAGCGCTTCCCGGTTCATCCACGCAACCATCAGAATTTTGCCGCTGTCAGCTTCCTGAGTGATGACAGGTATCAAACCGTCTTCAGACCAGTTGATTTTGCTGAGCCAAGTATCAGGCATAAATGAATCGACCCTTCCAAAAGTTAAGTTTAATTATTCTAA
>CAKKRO010000020.1 GCA_919902625.1 Nitrosomonadaceae bacterium | reverse complement strand
AAAACATGGTTTTTCTCGGCACCAGCGTAACAGGCGGCTCCGGTCGCGCATTGGTCGTTAATACCGGCATGGAAACGGAACTCGGGCATATCGCTAAACTGCTGGAGACTGCCGGAAGTGGGGAAACCCCATTGCAAGTCCAGCTCGACCGGGTAGGGCATATGCTATTGCTGGCCTGTTTCAGCATTGTTGCACTGATTTTCGGCTTGGGATTATTGCGGGGGATAGCGCCATTTGAGCTTTTCTTGAGCACGGTGAGTCTAGCTGTTGCCGCTATTCCCGAGGGATTACCGGCGGTGGTGACTATCGCGCTTGCTTTGGGTGTACAGCGCATGGTGCGGCGCAATGCATTGGTGCGGCGCCTGGCTTCGATTGAAACATTGGGTCGCGCTCAGGTTATCTGTACGGATAAGACGGGTACCCTGACGATGGGTGAAATGACTGCCTGCAAACTGGTCACGGCGGATAATTTGTATCGCATCACCGGTGAAGGCTATTCAACCGAGGGTGCGTTTTTTGCCGGCAATGCAGAAATCCCGGTGGAGACAACCCCATCACTTCTCGCGCTGCTCCGTGCGTCGGCTGCTTGCAACGATGCCGAGTTAACTTTAATTGATGGCCGATCCATGATCGTGGGCGATCCCACTGAAGGCGCACTGCTGGTTGCCGCCGCCAAAGGCAATATTACCCGGCAAATAATTGAGGTTGAAATGCCACGCCTGGCCGTTGTTCCTTTCGATTCCGCTCGCAAGCGCATGACTGTCATCCGCCGGCAGGAGAATCATGCCTGGGCATTCGTCAAAGGCGCACCGGAAGTGATTCTCAGCCGCTGCACCCGGATCCGTACCGGCCAGGGAATAAAGGATCTGACCGAAAATGACCGTATCCGGCTTCTCCATGCGAATGCGTTACTGGCAAACGATGCGCTACGCGTGCTTGCGGTTGCTGAACGCATCCTTGATAGCTTCAGTTTCGAAGAAGGCAAGATTGTAAGCGATACTGAGATCGAGAAGGAGCTTATCTTTCTGGGGCTCATCGGTTTACAGGATCCACCGCGCGCCGAGGCAAAAGAGGCTGTGGCCAAGTGCAAACGGGCCGGCATCAAAA
>CAKKRO010000019.1:2653-13060 GCA_919902625.1 Nitrosomonadaceae bacterium | reverse complement strand
ACGCGGTTTTGCGCGATGCTCACACTGTGCGCATCCGGGTTGACGATGCAAGACTCGGCCAGTTTTCGCAGCGATTCCGCCGGAATATTTTCAAATTCGGTGGTAATGGCTGCGCATTGGTTGCTGAGTTTTTCCAATGCCGCATGATCCGCATAATCCGCACAGATGAAATCATCTGCGACTCGACCGGCCGGGCTATCGGGCGCAGGATCCAGCACCGTAACCTGGTAGCCCATCTGCTGTGCCGCCTGAACAAACATGCGTCCGAGCTGCCCGCCTCCAAGAACACCCAGCATAGCTCCAGGCATAATGCGCATTATTTGGGCAACTCTGCAGCGATTACGGATTCAGCCTGTTTCTGCCGGTATTCGTTCAGTTGTGTACTTAACATACGATTATTCACTGCCAATAATTCAATAGCGAACAACGCCGCATTGGTTGCGCCTGCTTCTCCAATGGCAAAAGTGGCAACAGGAACACCTTTAGGCATTTGAACAATAGAAAGCAGTGAATCAAGCCCCTGTAAATGCTTGGAATTAACCGGCACACCCAAAACAGGTATTGTTGTTTTTGCCGCGATCATGCCGGGGAGATGCGCAGCCCCGCCTGCACCCGCAATGATACATTGAATGCCCCGCCCGCCAGCCTCTCCGGCGAATTGAAACATCAAATCGGGTGTGCGGTGCGCTGAGATCACTTTAGCTTCATAAGTAATATGAAATTCATCTAAAATAGCCGTTGCATGTTGCATTACGTCCCAATCACTTTTACTACCCATCACTACGCTAATTAATGGTTTAATCATATGATTCCAGTTTGCGATAAATTTGCAAAAAATTATTGCGTATAACACTACCCCATCAAGCTATAAAAAGGCGACTGGCTATTTTATAAGCCTGTGCAATAATTGTGGCAGCTATTTCATTAACTTCAATAAAAAATATAATTAGTATTATACTAACCTCCGTTAGCAGTGACCTTGTTAGGTGATTTAGATATCAACGTCATGAGTCTCTATAATTTAATTTATCGATAAAACGGCATCTATCGCTATGAATTTTCAACGGGGAAAACAAAATGACGAACCAGAAATCAATCTGGTTCCCATGATTGATGTATTACTGGTGATACTCATCTTTCTGGTTGTTACCACAACCTATTCAAAATTTGCCGAACTCGAAATCACCCTGCCCCAAGCCAGTGCGGAAGAAGTCAACAAAAATGTCGAGAAACCTAATAATATTGACATCACTGTCAATGCCGTCGGGGAGTATACAATCAATCTTGTTCCCATCAAGTTTTCCAGTATAGAAAGTTTACGGGATGCATTGCAATCCGCAGCCAAGAATCTATCGGACCCGTTTATTATTATCAATGCAGATGCAAAAGCAACTCACCAATCGGTCATAACTATTATGGAAGCTGCCCGCCTGGCAGGGTACAATAAAATCACTTTTACCACCGAAACAAACAATGCCCAATAAATAATCAATCGAACCAGTGAATTGATTCCAAAATATTTGCACTTATTGCGGTTTAAGATCAGAGAATTACATAATTTATGAATAGAAAATAATTCTTTAAGGAGAAAATAATGTCTAACTACAATCTCGAAAACTTTTCTAAAGCTGCTCAAGCAGACTCACAATATGTATTGGCACCCCTGCCCTATGCGGATAATGCGCTGGAACCTGTGATATCAGCCAACACGCTCAGTTTTCACTATGGCAAGCACCACAAAACTTATGTTGATAATTTAAATAATCTGGTTGCAAATAGCGATCTGGCGGGTCAATCGCTGGAACAGATCATCCAGGCAACAGCCGGACAAGCTGATAAAGCAGCCATTTTCAATAATGCCGCGCAAGTCTGGAACCATATGTTTTATTGGCACAGTCTGAAGCCTAATGGCGGCGGCGAGCCATCATTTGCACTCAAGCAGAAAATTGAGGCTTCATTTGGCAGTTTGGATGCGTGTAAAAAGGAATTTGCCACAGCAGCCATGACACAGTTCGGCAGCGGTTGGGCATGGCTGATATTGGATGGAGACAAAATCGCTGTCGCCAAGACAGGCAATGCCGACTCCCCGCTTACAAAGCATATGCGTCCACTATTGACCATCGACGTATGGGAACACGCCTATTATCTGGATTATCAGAATCGCCGCGCAGATTATGTGAATACGATACTGGATAAACTGATCAATTGGGATTTCGCTGCTGCCAATCTTGGATAATTCCCTGATTTATGACTGATATCACTATCGCCCTTTCAAAAGGGCGAATTTTTGAAGATACGGCACCTCTGTTAAAAGCAGCCGGGATAGTCGCACTGGATGATCCGGAATCATCGCGCAAGCTGATCCTTTCCACCAATCGCACCAATGTCCGCTTGATTATCGTGCGTGCATCGGATGTACCGACTTATGTGCAATATGGCGCAGCGGATCTCGGGATTGCCGGAAAAGATGTGCTGCAGGAACATGGCGGCGCCGGTCTTTATCAGCCGCTGGATCTTAATATTGCACGTTGCCGCATGATGGTGGCTGTACCTGAGGGCTTTGATTATGACTCCGCTGTGCGTCAAGGCGCACGCTTACGCATTGCGACCAAATATGTGCAAACTGCCCGTGAGCACTTTGCTGATAAAGGTGTCCATGTGGATCTCATCAAGTTATATGGTTCCATGGAATTGGCGCCATTAGTGGGTCTGGCTGATGCAATCGTTGATCTTGTATCCAGCGGCAACACATTAAAAGCGAATCATCTTAAAGCGGTAGAAGAAATAATGCCTATCTCGGCAAGGCTCATTATTAACCAGGCTGCATTGAAGCTGAAGAGAGACACGATTCAACCTGTGTTGGACGCATTCTCCGAAGCCGTTCAAACATAAATCTGCCGGCAATCACATCATCAGAAATTTATCTCACACCATGATCCAGATAAAACGATTCAATTCAATCGATCCTGATTTTAATTCAAATCTTGAACAACTATTGGCTTTTGAAAACGCACAAGATGATGCAGTCGATTTGACAGTAGCCAAGATTCTTGCGGATATCCGAAAGCGCAAAGACGCTGCCTTGATCGAATACACCAATCGGTTTGACAGACTCTCCATCGCATCCGGCGCAGATCTCGAGCTCACACAGCATCATTTACAGCAATCCCTGAAAGCTTTGCCATCTATCCAACGTACCGCACTTGAACAAGCTGCCGAACGAATTCAAAGCTACCATGAGAAACAACAGCTAAGCTCATGGCAGTACACTGATTCAGACGGTACTCTGTTAGGCCAGAAAATAACACCATTGGATCGTGTGGGTCTATACGTTCCTGGCGGGAAAGCATCCTATCCCTCATCTGTGCTGATGAACGCCATACCGGCCAAAGTAGCAGGTGTAAAAGAACTCATTATGGTCGTTCCCACACCCGGTGGGGAAAGAAACGACATGGTCCTGGCAGCGGCGGCGATCAGCAAGGTTGACCGGATTTTTACCATTGGCGGCGCACAAGCTGTTGGCGCATTGGCCTATGGCACTGAAACAATACCTCAGGTTGATAAGATCGTTGGGCCTGGAAATTCCTATGTTGCTGCTGCCAAGCGCCGGGTATTTGGCATCGTTGGCATCGATATGGTTGCTGGACCGTCGGAAATCCTCGTCATTTGTGATGGCAAGACAGATCCCGACTGGATTGCTATGGACCTATTTTCTCAGGCGGAACATGATGAATTGGCCCAGGCCATTTTATTATCGCCGGATGCCGGTTTTCTGGATCAAGTCATACACAGTATCAATCGTTTAATATCTGAAATGCCGCGCAAAGACATCATCCGCACTTCACTGGAGAATCGTGGCGCTTTGATTCAGGTGCAGGATTTGGATGAGGCTTGTGCAATCGCCAACAACATTGCACCTGAACATTTGGAATTATCGTTAGCACAACCTGAAAACTGGGTGAATAAAATCCGCCATGCCGGTGCTATTTTCCTTGGGCGTTATGCTTGTGAAGCGCTGGGAGATTATTGTGCCGGCCCTAATCATGTTTTACCCACATCACGTACAGCCCGTTTTTCCTCCCCGCTGGGAGTTTATGACTTTCAGAAGCGAAGCAGCCTGATTCAGGTTTCTCGGCAGGGTGCCGCAAAGTTGGGGGAAATTGCATCGATACTGGCCTATGGAGAGGGCTTGCAAGCTCACGCTCTATCCGCAGAGTATCGTTATAAAAATAGATAAACCCGAGATTATCATTATCACGATAATTTATCGATAACTGCGGGATTTAATCATGCCAGTTATTACTTCACGTAATCACCCGCTCATCAAACAACTGATCAAGTTAGAAAAATCATCACAATACCGCAAAAAAACGGGATTGACGCTGCTTGATGGAGTACACCTCGTTCAAATCTATCATGCTGTTTTAGGTTCACCAGAGAATTTGGTTGTCAGTCAATCCTATTCTGAGAACTCTGGAAATAAACATTTTCTTAATACCTTATTTAAAAATATAACCCCTAGAATAACGATCATTAGTGATGCGTTATTTCGTGAAATCTCTCCTGTAAAAACGCCCACAGGAATTCTTGCACTCATTTCAATACCAAAATTAAATAAAGAAACCGATAACGAAGCAGAAATTTTCAGTGTTTTGCTTGAAACCATACAAGATCCTGGAAATTTGGGTTCTATTTTACGTTCGGCTGCCGCCGCCAATGCCAGAAATATTTATCTTTCAAATCAGTGTGCCGATGCTTGGTCACCCAAAGCACTGCGGGCCGCAATGGGAGCACATTTTTTTTTGCACATTCATGAAAATTCTGATTTGCCTGAGATTACGCAGAAATTTGCTGGAATTGTCATTGCCACATCCCTGCAGGCAACAAGAAACCTTTTTGAGATTTCACTGACTGGACCGATTGCATTTGTATTCGGCAATGAAGGAACAGGGTTATCCGAAGAAATCGTGCAAGCGGCTGATGAAAATATTTCTATCCCGATGCCAGGCAAAACAGAATCACTCAATGCCGCTGCTGCCGCTGCCATTTGTTTTTTTGAAAAAGTACGCCAGGACAGAGCATCAAAAGCAGTTCTCAATGTTGGAACTAAATAATGCAGCGGTGTATCATACGCCAACTTAACAAAACCGCATCTTTGGAGCATTCATGAAAATTTCAGTTTTATTTCTCATAGCCTTAGTTGGATGTTTGCTATTAAATTCCGCCAATGTCATGGCACTGCATCATGAAGTGCAGAATGCGCAAGACTCCAACGGGAAATTACCCAATAATGAGGGAAAAGTCGTTTCCGTCCTCGACACAACAGGTTATACCTATATGGAACTGGAGAATGGTGGAAACACTTTCTGGATTGCCGCTCCTACAACCAAAGTCAACAAAGGCGACCATATTCGCTTTGTTGAGAGCATGACGATGAGTAACTTTACCAGCAAAACACTAAATCGCACTTTCGGTACAATTATTTTTGTCTCATCCACTCAGATCAAGAAATAACTTTATGTGATATCGGTAAAACCGATTAACAGTTTATTCTTCAGGCTTTTTAACTCATCACGATACAGTGCTGCTTGCTCAAATTCCAGGTTCTTTGCAGCACTATGCATCTTCTTCTCAACACGCTGTATTTCTTTGGCCATTTGAGATTCGCTCATGGCATCATACCGGGCTTGTGTTTGCGCAGCTTTAAGATTCTGTTGTGCAGATTCATAATGGTAAACACCATCGATCAGATCTTTAATCCGTTTATGGACAGAACGCGGAGTGATATGGTGCCGCAGGTTATATTGTGTCTGCTTATCGCGCCGGCGCCTTGTTTCATCAATTGCAAAACGCATTGATTTGGTTATTCTATCCGCGTAAAGTATTGCTGTGCCATTGATGTGGCGCGCAGCTCTGCCTATGGTTTGAATCAGTGATCTTTCAGAACGGAGAAATCCCTCTTTGTCGGCATCCAGTATGGCGACCAATGAAACTTCCGGAATATCCAACCCCTCGCGCAATAAATTAATACCTACCAAAACATCAAACTGACCCAAGCGTAAGTCACGAATAATTTCAACGCGCTCAACGGTATCAATATCGGAGTGCAGATAACGAACTTTGATTTGATGATCTGAGAAATAATCGGTCAAATCCTCTGCCATACGCTTTGTCAAAGTGGTCACCAAAACTCGTTCCCCTTTAGCTGTACGCAGATTGACTTCCGACATTAAATCATCAACCTGTGTTGTCACAGGCCGCACTTCAATGGCAGGATCAACCAAACCTGTTGGTCGAACCACTTGTTCCACAACCTGACCGCTATTTAATTTTTCATAATCAGCCGGGGTTGCGGATACAAACACAGTTTGGGGCATTCTTTTCTCAAACTCTTCGAATCTTAGCGGGCGATTATCTAAGGCGGATGGCAAGCGGAAACCGTAATTCACAAGATTTTCTTTGCGCGAACGATCTCCTTTATACATTCCACCGATTTGAGGAACAGTGACATGACTTTCATCAATGATCATTAACGCATTGCGCGGTAAATAATCCAGCAGGGTTGGCGGCGGTTCACCCGGTTTCTTTCCGGAAAGATGGCGCGAATAATTTTCAATGCCTTTGCAGAAACCCAACTCATTGAGCATTTCCAGATCAAATCGTGTGCGTTGCTCAATCCGTTGAGCTTCAACCAATCGTTGTTCCTGATAGTAATACTCCAGGCGTTCACGCAACTCAGCTTTTATCGTTTCTATGGCACGTAATGTTGTACTTCTGGGCGTTACATAATGACTGGAAGGATATACGGTATAACGTGATAGTTTTTGTAATACGCGACCCGTCAGTGGGTCGAACAGTGACATGCTGTCCACCTCATCATCAAACAATGAAATACGCACAGCAGTTTCAGCGCTTTCGGCTGGAAAAACATCAACGACATCACCTCTGACGCGGAATACACCCCGTTTAAATTCTAATTCATTGCGATCGTATTGCATTTCAGTCAAGCGTTTAATCATGTCACGCTGAGTAATTTTCTCTCCATTGCGCAAATGTAAAATCATGCCATGATAATCCACCGGGTCCCCTATACCATATATACACGATACGGAAGCCACTATGATTGCATCATCTCGTTCCAGTAGAGATTTTGTGGCCGATAAGCGCATTTGTTCAATATGTTCATTAATACTCGAATCTTTTTCTATAAAAAGATCCCGGGACGGCACATAAGCCTCCGGCTGATAATAATCATAATAAGAGACAAAATATTCAATTGCATTCTCAGGGAAAAATTCACGCATTTCCGCATAAAGCTGTGCAGCCAGAGTTTTATTCGGCGCCATTAAAATGGCAGGACGGCCCAGGCGGGCGATCATATTGGCTATCGTATAGGTTTTACCTGAGCCGGTAACCCCTAATAACGTCTGGAATGCAAGACCATCCTTAATACCTTCAACTAACTGTGTAATGGCCTCTGGCTGATCACCGGCTGGTTCAAATGATTGATGTAATTTATACGGACTATTGGGGAAGGTTACGATCACAGGTATAATTCCAATATTAAATTGTTTCTTTATGTCATTTTAACATGCTGATCTGTTCATTTTAGTGTGAGGATTTTTTGTGGAACTCTCTAACCGCGTTCAAACCATTAAGCCATCCCCTACCCTTGCTGTTACTGCTCGAGCTGCCAGGTTAAAAGCTGAAGGTAAAGATATTATTGGATTAGGAGCAGGCGAACCTGATTTTGATACCCCGCAACATATTAAAGATGCTGCAATAGCAGCCATCAATAAAGGTCTAACTAAATATACTGCGGTGGGGGGAACACCCGGCTTAAAAAATGCCATTGTTGCAAAATTCAAACGCGAGAATAATTTTGATTTTGAAGCCAAACAAATTCTGGTTTCATGTGGCGGCAAACAAAGTTTCTTTAATCTGGTACTATCCGTAATCAATCCAGGTGATGAAGTTATTATCCCAGCCCCTTACTGGGTTTCTTATCCTGATATTGTCTTAATCGCTGAAGGCAAGCCGGTTTTTATCAATACGGGCATCGAACAGAACTTTAAAATATCTGCAGAACAACTCGAAGCATCGATTACCCCTAGAACTAAAATGTTTGTCATCAACAGCCCTAGCAATCCATCGGGGGCAGTTTATACACTGGATGAGCTTAGGGCATTGGGCAAGGTTTTACGCAGATATCCACAAATTCTGATCGCCACAGACGATATGTATGAACATATTCTTCTATCAAATCAAAAGTTCATAAATATAGTCAACGCCTGTCCGGATTTATTCCAGCAAACGGTAGTCCTGAATGGCGTCTCCAAAGCTTATTCAATGACTGGATGGCGGATTGGTTATTGTGGCGGACCTGCACCCATAATAACCGCCATGGAAAATATTCAATCACAAAGTACATCCAATCCCAGTTCTATCTCACAAGCCGCCGCTGAAGCTGCATTAAATGGTGATCAGTCTTGCATGAATCCGATGATAGCGGCCTTCAAAGAACGCAATACTTTTGTTACTGAACAATTAAATCAAATGAATGGCGTTCATTGCTTATCTTCTGAAGGTGCATTTTATGCATTTGCTGATATCCGTCAATCGATGAATGGTCTATATCAAAGAAGATTAATTGAGGTGCAAAACGATATCGCATTTAGCGAATATCTTCTGGAAAATGCCGGTGTAGCTGTCGTTCCAGGCTCCGCATTCGGATGCGAAGGGTATATGCGTTTATCCTTTGCTACTTCAATGGAAAACCTGAAGCAAGCATTAAGCCGTATTAAAAACCTGCTGAAATAACCGGACCACCTCAGCAGATATATATAATCATACTTCTAATGAAAACCGGCAACGGCTGCTTTCTTGGTTTTTCCAGCTCTCGAAGGGATATTGCACAGACCGCACACATGATTGGAATGAATTTCCAATGAATGCACAATAAACTTACCGTGACAACTGACACAAGGCGCTATACACAATACGCCACTTTCAACAAAACGTATTAAAGTCCACGCCCGGGTTAAACTTAATACTTTCTCCAGTTGATTAACTTCAATATGTTCTATATAGAGTTTATAGCTTTTAATCAACGCATCTATGCCGTCAATCTCGACATTTGCTCTAATGTAGTTATATATATTAATAAATAATGAAGAATGCATATTGGGTTGCCAGCTCATAAACCAGTCTTCTGAGTAAGGCAACATACCCTTAGGAGGCGATACTCCTCTGATTTCTTTATATAATTTAACTAATCTCTCACGACTGAGATCAGTGTTCATTTCCAGAACTTGTAATCGAGCACCTAATATGATTAATTCGGTTGCAAGCTGAATTTGCCTGGCCTCAGTCAAAATGCTTCGATTGCGCATAGTCCGCCCCTTATTTATAGAATCTTTATGTTACAACCTCTGCTGGCTTTCCCGCCATTAAAATGGCCGCATGTGATTTTGTTACAGCTTGATCGCGATTATCATTGGATAACATCTCTGCAATTAAACGATCATCAAAGCGGAAACGACAAAGTAACATATTTGAAGCGGCCATTTTGATCAATTGCGCAGAAGTTAGTTTATTCAGGATCTCAGCGATGTCTTGATTAATTCCTAATCGATACATTGCTGACACTTTATCTTCTTGTAGCATCTGTTTAGCAAGCAGCATATAACTTAAATTAACATCTCTAATTTCACCCAGAGTTTGATTTGGTCCCATTTTAATACTCCCTTAGATTAAAAAATGTTAAATCAAAAACACACGAAGCGTATGGATAGATTTTCAATCATGACGAAGTGGAAGTAAATGGAAGTTAAACCTAAAAGAAGTTAGGTAATTTTCCTATCGGGATGTAGGAATATTAACTACAAAATAGAAGCTGAATTTTCTGAGACTTGAGAATGTCTCACTGCCTTATATTATTAGGCCGGAGCTCCAGCTTTGCACTGTTCCAACAGAAGCGATATATCCTCAGCAATACTTGGTTTACTAAAAACATCCTTGATTACGATCGCATTGCATCACAAAGGGTATAAAGAAACCAAACCGTTATTCAGCCTCAATTGACTAACAAATTAAGATTCCTGATTAATGCAATGATTTATGAACTACCCGAATAAACATAATATCATGCATAAAGGAGTGCCCTATCTTTAGAATAAAAATAGAAAAATGCCCCAAATAAATCAATGCTAAATAACTGAAGCGATCAAGTAAAATAAATCGAAGCAACCTGAGAAACCTACAGTGCGAAGCGCTTGCATAGTGATTTGGCAGATCACGGTGTACAGATCACGCCATACCGTGTCCGAACATTGCGCAAGAAGTTGGGTTTACGTTGTAAACAAAAACGGATTCAAGGTAACGACTGATTCCAAGCATAATTTGCCG
>CAKKRO010000019.1:0-2553 GCA_919902625.1 Nitrosomonadaceae bacterium | reverse complement strand
CGTTGTAAACAAAAACGGATTCAAGGTAACGACTGATTCCAAGCATAATTTGCCGGTAGTGCCCAATATTCTGAAACGAGAATTTTCTGTCAGCGCGCCTAACAAAGCATGAGTCAGTGACATCACCTATATTCCTACGGATGAAGGCTGGTTGTATTTGGCTGGAATAAAAAAGCCGTTTAATGGTGAACTGGTGGGTTATGCCATGAGTGAAAGAATGACGCAGAAATTGGTTATGCAAGCATTATTTCGTGCAGCTGCAAGTAAGCTCTTCACTCAGATCTGCGGTAGCCAGTACTGTGCACATGATTACCAGAATCTATTACAACACAATTCGGCATGGCCGCTTCCATGAGCCGTAAAGGAGATTGCTATGACAATGCTCCGATGAAAAGCTTCTGGGAACGCTTAAAAACGAATTGTACATCATCGGAAGTTTAAAACAGACAACAAGCCATTCAGGAGATTGCCGAATATATCGAGATCTTCTATAACCGGCAGAGAAAACAGGAGAGATTAGGCTATCTATCACCAGCAGAATTTACACAGCGATATTATGCAAATCTACCTGCTGCTTAAACCGATGGCCTCCATTTTGACAGCACACCTCAGATTGTCGTTTTATTGAGAGATTGATCCATTCTTATTCGCACGCTTTTTGTAAATCCGACTTAATCAGAATTTCCTTAGGAACACATAGGAAATCTCAGTTTAAATTTTCAAGCGTTCAACAGTATGTCCTTTTATGAGGTGCTCATCAATGATTTCATCAATATCTTCTTTATCAATGTAGGTATACCATGTTTCATCCGGGTAAATAACGATAACCGGACCTTCATTACAGCGATCAAGACAGCCTGCGTTATTAATACGGATTTTTTTCTTACCATCCAACTTTAAAGATCTAATGCGTTGCTTAGCATAATCCCGTAATTCCTGAGCACAAAAATTATTACAGCACTTTGCGTCACCTTCACGCTGATTAGTACAGAAAAAAGCATGATATTGATAATAGCTCATGGACATATGATAAAAAAACAAATCCCGGTTAATGAAATATTTGCCAAAATAGCAAAGCAGCTAATAAAATTGCAATGAGTGCCAGTAGTCGATTCTGATGCTTTTCTTCGATAACCAGATCGATCATTCTTTTTTCCAGTATATGGTTGCGATTTTCAGCAAGCATCTGGTGCATAAGCCGTGGGAACTCCGGCAGAATGATTGCCCAGTTGGGTGCCTCTCTTTGTATTCGGCTCGCTAACCCACGTAAGCCAATTTGTTCAGCCATCCAGTGCTCCAGAAAGGGTTTGGCGGTTTTCCAGAGATCCAGATCAGGATCAAGATCGCGGCCCAAGCCTTCAATATTAAGTAATGTTTTTTGCAATAATACCAATTGTGGCTGGATTTCCACATTAAATTGCCGTGAAGCTTGAAATAACTGTAGCAAAATCCGTCCAAATGAAATTTCTTTCAGCGGTTTATCAAAGATGGGTTCACATACAGCACGTATAGCTGCTTCAAAATCATCGACGCGAGTATCTCTGGGCGCCCACCCAGCCTCAATGTGCGCTTGCGCAACACGCCCATAATCGCGACGAAAAAAAGCCAGAAAGTTTTGAGCCAGATAATTCTTGTCTTCATCGCTGAGTGTCCCCATAATGCCAAAATCAACAGCAATGTATCGGCCATCTTTTCCCACAAAGATATTTCCCGGATGCATATCGGCATGAAAATAGCCATCCCTGAATACCTGCGTAAAAAATATCTCCACCCCGACACGCGCCAGTTGGGGGATATCAATACCTTGCTCTCTTAATTTATCGACATGGCTAATAGGAACGCCTTTTACGCGCTCCATGACCATGACATTAGTGCGGCAATAATCCCAGTAAACTTCGGGAACCAATAATAGTGGAGAATTAAGAAAATTACGGCGTAATTGGCTGCAATTAGCCGCTTCGCGCATAAGATCAAGCTCATCATCTAAATGTCGTGCAAACTCTGATACAACCTGACGCAATTTCAATCGTTTGCCATCCAACCAAAGCGCTTCTGCTAACCATGCGCCTGTATCCATTAGAGCAACATCGTGAGTAATAATAGGTGCTATATTCGGTCGCAGTATTTTTACTGCCACTTCGGTACCATCATGTAGTACCGCCAGATGAACTTGTGCAACCGATGCACTGGCTATGGGAGTTGCATCAAACTTAAAGAATACTTCACTGATCTTTTGACCATAGACTTTTTCTAATGTGGATAATACAAGATCAGACGAAAAGGGTGGCACCTGGTCCTGAAGTTTGGCCAATTCATCTGCAATATCCTGGGGTAAAAGATCTCGCCGGGTTGATAACATCTGGCCAAATTTAACAAAGATAGGCCCGAGTGTTTCTAAAGCCAAGCGTAATCTTTCTCCACGCGGCTTATCCAATTTTCGCCAGAAAGTTAACCACCTTACAATTACTCGCAAGAACTTCAAGCGACTATGACTCAGAACAAATTCATCTAATCCAAATCGGAAAGCAACAGATTGTATTTTTAAAAGGCGAA
>CAKKRO010000018.1 GCA_919902625.1 Nitrosomonadaceae bacterium | reverse complement strand
CTCTGATGACAGAACACGTGAATATATTTTCACTCAGACTGATTTTGAGCGTATTAGAGAACTGATATACAAGCATGCCGGTATTTCACTGTCCTCGAGTAAGCAAAATATGGTGTATAGCCGCCTCGCCCGGCGTCTGCGTGCTAATGGTTTAAACAGTTTTAATGAGTACCTGAATTTTCTGGAGCGTGGAAATCCTGAAGAATGGGAGGCATTTACGAATGCCTTGACGACAAATCTGACGGCTTTTTTTCGCGAACAGCACCATTTTCCCATTCTGGAGAAACATGTAGAACAACGCAAAAATCAGAAGAAAATCCAGCTCTGGTGCAGCGCATCTTCCACTGGGGAAGAGCCCTATTCCATGGCTATGGCGATGGTGCAGGCGTTTAAAACATTAACACCGCCGGTTCATATTCTGGCGACTGATCTCGATACCAATGTGCTCGCAAAAGCACAACTGGGTATTTATTCACTGGATAAGCTGGAAAAAATACCTAAGGAAAAACTCAGGCAGTTCTTTCTGAAAGGTAAGGGGCATCACGCCGGATCGGCAAGAGTGCGCCCGGAGTTGCGTAATATGATTACATTCCGGCAACTTAACTTGTTGGATGAGAGCTGGCCGATACGCGGCCCATTTGATGCGATATTCTGCCGCAACGTAATGATTTATTTTGATAAACCAACTCAATACCAGATCCTGAAAAAATTTGTACCGCTATTGGCCCCGGATGGACTGTTGTTTGCGGGTCATTCTGAAAGCTTTCAGCACGCGATTGATTTATTTAAACTGCGTGAGAAAACCGTTTATGAGCTAGCTAATAAACAGAGGTAATAGCATGGCCGGGATTATTGATGAGCATGTTGCGACCAATTTATATTTTGACAAGAGCTTTAATAGTCAGGCGGTTAAATTGTTGCCGGGCGAATACTATGTCACCGATAAAGATATTTTGCTGGTGACAGTGCTCGGCTCATGTGTTGCCGCTTGTATTCGTGATTGTTACAGTGGTATCGGCGGTATGAATCATTTTATGCTGCCTGATGGCGGGGGTGATGCAGGCAGTCCATTAAATGCGTCAGCCCGGTATGGCACTTATGCCATGGAAATACTGATTAATCAACTACTGAAACTGGGCGCCCGCCGATGTAACCTTGAAGCCAAAGTATTCGGCGGCGGGAATGTTCTGGATGGACTGACAGTGGCAAATGTCGGTCAGCGTAATGCTGATTTTGTCCTGAAATTTTTGCAAACGGAAAAAATAAAGATTGTTGCTCAAGATCTGGTTGATATCTTTCCACGGAAGGTCTATTTCTTTCCCAAGAATAGTAAGGTGATGGTAAAGAAATTACGTAACTTGCATAACGCTACAATTTCTCAGCGTGAAAAAGATTACAGATCTCGTTTGCGTAAAGTGGATACCGGTGGAGAAGTGGAGCTGTTCTCTTAAGCGGGTTTTACTTTCCGGACTAAATTGAGTATTTATCATGAAAAAAATTAGAGTTCTGATTGTCGATGATTCAGCGCTAATCCGTAAATTATTAAGCGAGGTTATTAATAGTCAATCCGATATGGAAGCTATTGGATCTGCTCCAGATCCTTTAGTGGCGCGTGAAATGATTCGAGAGATGAATCCTGATGTATTGACATTGGATGTTGAAATGCCAAAAATGGATGGGCTTGATTTTCTTGAGAAATTAATGCGTTTGCGACCGATGCCGGTAGTAATGGTATCCACCTTAACCGAGAAAGGCTCTGATGTAACATTTCGCGCTCTTGAATTGGGCGCGGTTGATTTTGTTGCCAAACCAAAAATTGATATTGCATCAGGATTGAAAGAATATGGCAACGAAATTGCAAATAAAATTCGTATTGCAAAGTCAGCAAGACTCAAACGGCATACCCCCATGCCAGTTACTAAGAGCGTTTCAGCCGATGCGGTTTTACCGGCAGTTTCAAATCGCATCGCTTCAACAGAGAAATTGATCATAGTGGGCGCTTCCACGGGCGGTACAGAAGCCATTAAAGAATTCTTAATACGCATGCCACCTGATTCGCCAGGAATTCTGGTGACTCAACATATGCCGGAAGGATTCACTAAATCATTCGCTAATCGCTTGAACAGCCTCTGCAGGATATCAGTGACTGAATCACAAGGGGGTGAAAGGATATTACCGGGACATGCATTTATTGCACCAGGGCATTCACATTTATTACTCAAACGCAGCGGTGCGAACTACATGACTGAATTGAACCAGGGTGAGCTGGTCAGTCGACATCGGCCTTCTGTTGATGTACTATTTCGTTCAGCAGCGAACTGTGCAGGCAAAAATGCCATTGGTGTGATCCTGACGGGCATGGGAAAAGATGGCGCTGCCGGAATGTTGGAAATGCATCGGGCAGGCGCTTATAACTTTGCTCAGGATGAGGCAAGCTGTGTTGTTTTTGGGATGCCTAAAGAAGCAATCGCAGCAGGTGGAGTCGATGAAGTGGTATCTCTGAAAGACATGGCGAGATGTGTTCTGTCAAAAGTATCGAGTATGGGCACACAGGGTAATCGTGTTTAGCTGACATTAATTTTCACTTCTTGATTTGAGGTAAAGTAAAAAGTACATCATCAATGAAAAGAAATATTTCTCGATTTATTATATTGATTGGTATCAGTTTCTTGGTGAGTTGCGGATCTCTGCAGGAAAGAGAGGTTGATCCTGATGTCAATAAATTAACCGATTCCAGCCACATTAAAAAAGCGCTTTATGCTCAATTTAATGAATGGCAGGGTGTTCGCTATCAACGAGGCGGGCTCAGTCAGCGTGGGATTGATTGTTCAGGTTTTGTGCACTTGACGTTTAAATCAAAACTTGGATTGCACCTGCCTAGGACGACCAGAATGCAGTCAAGACTAGGGAAAGAAATTAGGAAGCATGATTTAAAAGCAGGTGATCTGGTATTTTTCAAAACAGGCCCAACTTCAGAGCATGTAGGTATCTATCTGGAAAAGAATAAATTTCTACATGCCTCTCAAAAGATAGGCGTCACAATATCCCGGTTAGATAATGTTTATTGGAAATCTAGCTACTGGAAATCAGTTCGAATATAAAGATATAGCATTTACATTTAGTCCATTAAATGTAAGTTACTGACTTGATAGTATCAATCTATTCGCCATTTATCTTTTTGCAGGAAAGTAAAATGAATGAAGAAATCAAGCAAAGATTACAAAAAAAAGAAATCTGGCAGCGTGGTCTTTATATACTTCTTTTTACGGTTATATATGGCTTCTCGAAGCTTTTGATTATGGGCATTATGCTTTTTCAGTATGTCACATGGATAGTAACTGGAAAAACAAACGGGCTGCTACTTGGATTTAGCCAGGGTTTGAGTACCTATATCTATCAAATAACAATCTTCTTGTCATTTAATAGCGACCAACGCCCATTTCCATTTAGCGCATGGCCGGGTGTATCCAGTGATAATGAACCCACTAAGGATGAATAGGCGATTTATTGATACGGCCTTAAGTTTTAAGTACGGCAAACTCCCCGCGACAGCCCAGATCTGAATCCAGATGAGCGGCTCAATACGGATCTAAAATATGCCATTGGCTCAAAAGTATCTATATGCGCCAAGGCTAAACTGAAAGCTGCGGCAATTGAGCCTGTTTTTAACACCGCAGAGGCAACGCAGATGGTTTTTCAACGGCTTGTTAAAGAATTCTTCCATCATGCTCATGTCAAATACATCACATGAAAACTTCACACTCACCTGGCCGGATCAATAAT
>CAKKRO010000017.1:8809-13007 GCA_919902625.1 Nitrosomonadaceae bacterium | reverse complement strand
CTTTGGGGGATGCCTATTTATGGGCAGCTATTCGTTATGTAGAACGTAATCCGGTGAGGGCAAAAATAGTTGTCAAAGCGGAAGAATATCTCTGGTCGAGTGCCGCAGCGCATTGCGGGTTGAAAGATGATGAATTATTAAGTCAAAAGCCGGAATGGAAGCAACCATGCGAACCAATTTCGGATTGGTCGGCATGGTTGGCTGAAGACGATGATCCTCAGGAACTAGAGGTGTTACGAAGAAATGCTGAAAAAGGATTGCCTTGCGGAGCGGATAAATTTATTCGCGGATTGGAGAAAATTGTTGGCAGGCCGTTACATTACCGCCCCTTAGGACGCCCAAAGAAAGAATAATATAGGGTAGCGTCCCCTTTTATTTTCTTTTATTTTAAACGTTAGGTTTCTTCATCAATTATCACGGGGAGGCACAATGAAGTGCATTGCATACAACGGCGGGTATAAGTACCAACTAAAAGAAACCTACACGGTCGCAATAGACATAAAACCAGCCACGTCTATTAACACGGAATACATTGATCTCGACACCAATGGTAACTTAACTATTGCCGAAGGGTATGCATGGGATGGCCCATCAGGCCCAACAATTGACACATTAACGTTTATGCGAGGCTCGTTAGTACATGATTCGCTATACCAGCTAATGCGAGAAAGCCATTTGGATCACAACATTTACAGAGAGGCCGCAGATCGTATTCTTCAGCATATCTGCAAAGAGGATGGCATGTGGCCGTTAAGGGCCTGGTGGGTTTACCACAGTGTCAGACTCTTCGCTGACCCAGCAGCAGATCCAGCAAGCAAAAGACCTGCCATTCGGGCACCCAAGGGCTGTCAGCCGTAATACCCGTGAATCCTGTGTCAGACCTTACATTTGACATTCTCTCCTCGTACCACGATCACTGGTCAGATCTAACATTCCAAGAGCCACTAAAGGGATCAATCCCTTTATCTCTCAGTGCTTAGATTATTCTTAGGCTGTCCAGTTGTAGGGTATCATTTCACACTATGAAAATCACGTTTCGCTTGCTTGCTACAGCTCTACTTCGCTTGCTTGCTACAGCTCTACTCCTCATCCATTTGACCGGATGTGTTGTCCTGGCAGTCGCTGATGCGGCCGCCACTGCTGCCGCGACGGCAGTCAAAGTTACTGTTAAAGCGGTTGGTGCTGTTGTTAACACTGCTCTTCCTGACGACGAGGAAAAAAAGAAAGATCCAAGTAAATGACCCATCTGTAACTTACCCGATCCCCTATTACTTGCCTCGAAACCGGTTCTATTTACTTGATACACACCACCCGCACTTGATGAATATCGGTAATGCCTTGTAGCACCTTCTCTATCCCGTCCTGTTTCAAGGTACGCATACCGTCGCCCAGCGCCGTCACCAGCATTTCCGCCACGCGCGCATGTTCCTGGATATTTTTTTTCAGTGCGTCACTGGCTGTCATGAGTTCGTGCAATCCCACCCGGCCGGAAAAGCCGGTACCTGCGCAATCATCACAACCGGCCGGCTTACATAAGGTAATCTGGCCTTTGTCATTGCCATATTGCCGCGCCCATTGATCCTGAATTTCCTGACAGGCCGCTTCCGGATTCGCCTTAAACCGGTCGATATGATTCAGTTCCTCGCAATATTCCGTCAGTAAGGCTCTGATTTCATGCTCGCTGGCCACATATGATTGTTTACATTTACACAGGCGCTTGGCCAACCGCTGCGCCAGAATTCCCAATAAAGCGTCGGCAAAGTTGAAGGGGTCCATGCCCATGTCCAGCAAGCGGATCACAGATTCCGGCGCATTATTGGTATGCAATGTGGCGAAAACCAGATGCCCCGTTAATGAAGCCTCAATCGCGATGCTGGTGGTCTCCTTGTCGCGCATCTCTCCGACCATGATGATATCCGGATCAGCCCGCAGGAAAGAGCGCATGATGACCGGGAAGGTCAAGCCTGCTTTCACATTAATCTGCACCTGGCGCAGCCCCTTCTGTGTGATTTCAACCGGATCTTCCGCCGTCCAGATTTTGGTTTCCGTGCGATTCAGGTGCTTCAGGACAGAATGCAGTGTGGTCGTTTTACCCGAACCTGTCGGGCCGCATACAAAAAACAATCCATACGGTTTACTGATGATCTTCTTCAACTCATCCAAATTGCGCGTGGTAAAACCCATTTTATCCAGCGGAATCGGTTCACCGGTGGACAGAATACGCATGACGACATCCTCCACACCGCCCGCCGAAGGAATGGTGGCAACCCGCAATTCAATATCCAGGGGCGCAAATTTCTTAAACTTAATCTTGCCATCCTGCGGTCTGCGTTTCTCGGAAATATCCATATCACACATGATCTTGATCCGTGTCACCAGCGGGTTACGATAGCTGGCCGGAACCTCGATATAGGACATCAACGAGCCATCCTTGCGGAAGCGTATTTTGGTTTTCTCTTTACCTGAGTAAGGCTCCACATGAATATCCGATACGCCCATCTTATAGGCATCGATGATGATTTTATTGACCAGCTTGACCAGTTCATTATCAGAGGCTGCTGAGGATTCCTCTATTTCGCTGAATGCTTCTTCAGTACTCTCCTCTTCAAGATTAAACAGCATCTCATTAATATCACCCGTACCGATCTCATCCTGATTGCCGCCATAAAACTGCTCAACCGTTGCATTAAACTCACGTTGGGTGGTCACCGCATAGACGATCTTATGCTTGGGAAAAATATTATTGGCAATGCGCTGGGATTTAATCCGCTCAGGATCCAGCGTTAAGACCACCAGGCCTGCTTTGGTTTCATCAATCGGCAGCCAGGAATTACTTTCAACATAATCCTTTTTTAAATGCCTAAGCAGATCCATCGGCCTGACCCGGTCTGTTTTAAACGGCTCATACTGAACCTCGAAAAATGAAGAGAGCGCCTTGCCGATGAGCGGCAAGGCAATCTGAAACTCATCAATTAACACGTCTTCCAGATCACATCCTTTTTTTCGTGCCGAACGTGTTGCCAATTCAAATTCAGCGGTGGAAATCACTGCATCGAAAATCAGGTAATCATATTTTGACTTAAGTAACTGCGTGGGTTTCTGGCGCTGTTTAAATGCAATGGCAAGTGTCTGGCAGATTTCAGTCACGCCTTCAATGGCTGTTGCTTCAAATGGCTGATCATTTTTATGATTGATAACCTGAACCACACCCATCAATTCCTGATTATCCGCATTCAGAATCGGCGCCACCAGCATCTGTTTGGTCCGGTAACCTGTGCGCTTGTCGACTTCATGCGGAAAAGCAAGCAACGCACTGATTTTCTTTAATTCGCTTTTATTGTAGACATCTTCAATATTCACGGCTTTCTTCTGCAAACCGACATAGCCTGCAATGCTGTTTTCAGTTACCGGTAATTTTAAATCCTGGAAAGAATCGAGTCCTGTTTTTACTCTGGAAGTGAGAAATGACTTGTCTTCACTCAGGGTGTAAATCGTCAACCGATCCGCATGGAACAAGGCACAGATGTCTTTACTCACTTCCAGCATGATCTCGTCGATATCACTGGCCGCATGTATCTTGTTGGTCACCGCCTGCAGATTCCTGGAAAAATTCAGCTCATGGCTGATATCAGCCGCACTCTTTCGTATCAGTTGTGTCGTCGCAATTGTACTCATAGCATCAATTCTCCCAAACTTACTAAAACTCGAATAATTGATTGTTCTCAAGCTGGCGTGGATTAAGTCTCGCAATACCTTGCTGTATTTCACGCATGGTTACTTCAGCTTCACCCGGCTTCAGGTGAGTAATCCATATTTCAGCAGATCGTTCAAGTTTCTCCAATTCCGCTACCAGCAAATCAGGGCAAAGGTGCTTGGATTTGAGCGCGATATCCCTTTCCTGATTGCAGAAGGCCGACTCAATGATCAGATACTTTAAATTTTTAATCCGATTGACGATTGGCCATAACGCATCATTAATCGTCGTATCCCCGGTCAATACAAGACTGGCCTGACCTGAGTCCAGCTGATAGCCGACAGCCGGAATGACATGATTCGCCGGTAGCGGCGTGATTTTTCGTCCATCCAGATCAATTGTTTTACCCAGTGACAGCGCTTCATAGCACATATAAGGCAAATTACTCGTTGGGATTTTTGTAAAATCCGGCCAAAGCTGCCAGTTAAACAAATGCTCCCGCAA
>CAKKRO010000017.1:0-8709 GCA_919902625.1 Nitrosomonadaceae bacterium | reverse complement strand
TTAACCAATAGCACAGGAATACTTGATAATTGCATCACCTTGTTGGTCACTGATCCCAGCAGCAATCCTTGTATACCTCCTTTTCCACGCGGCCCCATCACGATCTGGTCATAGTGCTTTTCTGTGGCAAAGCGAACGATCATTTCAGCCGGGTCGCCGACAATAATATGATACTGGCAGGTAATCCCCGCTTGATCGAGTAAATCACGGGCATGTTGCAGGCTTTTTAAACCTTCCTCCTGATGATATTGTTTGATATCGGCCGGATTGATGAACAATGAAACATTACCGTCCAGCGGATATTGCACATTCAACAAATGAATTTCCGGTTTTTCCTTGTACCAATCCAGCAATTGAATGAAATCAGCTACTGCTTTGCTGGAATTTTCAGAACCATCAATAGGTAACAGGATTTTTAACATGATCAATCTCTCAGTTCTTATTTAGATAAATAGGCAACTACGGTTTGGGCGTTGTTTCATCAATCAGATCAATCACTGGCTTGACTTTGGCTTGTTGCCGGGCCGCTATCACTTTCCCCACGGCAACGACAAACACTGCAGCAGCGGCCGGGGCAATCCAATGCAGATACTTTGCCTGAGTATTCACCCATTCCTTGGTGACCACATCAGTCACTACCATATCGCCTGCAATCCATCCCAATAACCCCGCGCCAATCACAATCGTGACCGGATAACGATCCATGACTTTCATCACCAATTGACTTCCCCAAACAATGATCGGCACACTGATCACCAGGCCGAAAATCACCAGACCGATATCATCCTTGGCCGCACCCGCGATAGCGATCACATTGTCAAGACTCATCACGGCATCCGCCACGATAATGGTTTTGATGGCGCCTACCAGAGTCGTGCTGGCATCGATTTCATGCGCCCCCTCCGGCTCAGGCTGCAGCAGCTTGACACCGATCCATAGCAATAAAATCGCGCCGGCAATCTTCAGATAAGGTATCGCCAGCAAACTCAACGCAAAAAAGATCAACACCACACGTAGCGCAATCGCGCCAAAAACACCCCAGAAGATTCCAAGCTTACGTTGCTGTTCTGGTAATCGCCGGCAGGCAAGCGCAATCACAACGGCATTGTCCCCCCCCAGCACAATATCAATCGCAATGATCTGCAATACAGCAATCCAGAACTGCGGACTATCAAAACCCATTTTATTTATTTTTCCCTGACAAAATTTCAATCCGATAAAACCTGCTCATAACTTCAGCGAGATTCTTTATCCCGTCTCTTGAACGCCTATAAATTTCAGCAGTTCATCCTTCTGCTGCACTGTATCGTTATAACCCAACTCTATTAACGCCTGACAGAAGGATGCCTCAAACAACACATAACTTAATAAGGTGGATCCATTGGGCCCTGTCGCGCCAATGGCGCGAAACAGATAACGCATGATCCACGGCAGGGTTTGCGCATACTGTTGAGCAATTTCGTTAATGCCTTTACTGGGGGATATCATCATCGCCTCAACAGGGCGCAGCACTATATTCCTCTCTTTATATACCTCGGGAGGTATCAACTTAAGTGTTTCGTTAATGCGCAACAAACGTTCCAGATCAATATCCAGGCTATCGACAAATATGCTGTTCAGCGCGTGACCTGCGATCTGCGCAAAGGGAGGATAACCCGTTACACTGACACGCTTAGGCTCATCAATAATTGCTTTACGTACTCCAATAATCAGCACTTTATCAGCTCCCAGGTGAAGCGCCGGACTGATAGGGGTAAACTGACGCATTGAACCATCCCCAAAATACTCACGGTTCAATTTTACGGCAGGGAAGATAAAGGGTATCGAGGAAGAAGCCATCAAATGCTCAGTCCCGATATTAGCCGCAATCCCTAATCTCTGCGCTCTTTTCCAGGGAGTAACTTCTTTGGCTGCCTGGAAGAATGTGATTGATTGCCCTGAAGTATAGCCCCAGGCGGTAATTCCCAAGGCATGTAATGCGCCTGAGTGTATGCCATGCTGAATAGAGCGAAATGGAAAGCGATTTTTCAATAATATTTCCAGGGGTGAGTTATCCAGTAAGGAAATCGCATTATGCTGGCCGTATTCACTCGATACTAAAGAAATTAAGCAGCGTAACGTATTATGTATCACGCCCATAAAATCCGATCGGTAGATCTGATCTACATGGAAATTTGACCAGACAGATTCGAGCTGCGCGACACCTTCAGCAAAGTTATTAGCCGAGACGGCGATACTGGTTGCATTGATGGCACCTGCCGAAGTTCCACAAATAACCGGAAAAGGATTGCGTGTCTTATCCGGCAATAATTCAACAATAGCCCGCAATACGCCTACCTGATAGGCAGCGCGGGCTCCTCCTCCGGTTAGAACAAGACCAACCCTGGGCACAGCTATATTTGTTTTTTGCTCATGCACGAACGACAAACTCTGATTTCACCTTCTCCAACGCATCCCGCAAAGTCTCTTCAGGCAAGTTATTTAAAGAACTGGATAATATCCTTGCCGCCTGACAAGCGGAATCCGGCAACAAAGTGCTATCCAGGTTAGCCACAAACACTGCTGCTGCCCCTGTGGTATCCAACAAGCATTGACGCTCATTCATTAATATTTCCATTTCTTCACGTAACATGGAAACTTCTTGCTCTTTCAGTATAGTATCCGGCATGTGATTATTCCTTATAACATTGATACAGTATGCAGCCTGTCACAATATACCAGAACTATAATCCATTTAAATTTTGAACTCAGCATTGTTTGCCGCTCTTTTCCATTATTTTTAAAACAAATTAACCGGTAGCTCTAATATCCCTATCATGAACAATCAATTACATACCGCACTCTATCCCGAAATCGAGCCCTGCCGGCAAGGATTATTATCTCTGGATCCATTACATACAATGTACTGGGAAGAATCCGGCAATCCTTCCGGCATCCCCGTTGTATTTCTTCATGGCGGGCCGGGAGCCGGGTCAACACCTGCACATCGGCGCTTTTTTGATCCAGCCTGCTATCGTATTGTTATCTATGATCAAAGAGGCGCAGGGCGCTCAATGCCACTTGGCGAAATCCGCGATAATACGACCCCTCACCTCATTAATGACCTGGAATTACTCAGGCGGCACCTGGAAATTGACCAATGGCTCATATTCGGCGGTTCCTGGGGCAGCACATTGGCGCTTGCCTATGGGGAGGCCCATCCTGAACGCTGTCTGGGTTTTATTCTGCGCGGGATTTTTCTTTGCCGCAAACAGGAAATTGACTGGTTTCTGTATGGATTACGCCATTTATTCCCGGAAGCCTGGCATGAATTCGTGGCCCCACTATCCCTGGCAGAACGCAGTGATATTCTTACCGCCTATTACCAACGCTTAATGAATCCTGATCCCGCCATCCACATGCCCGCCGCACGTACCTGGAGCACCTATGAGGGCTCTTGCTCAACCTTATTGCCGAATCCGGCAACAGTCAGTTATTTTGCCAGTGATACCGTCGCATTAGGGCTTGCCCGCATGGAAGCGCATTATTTCAGCCACGATATCTTCCTGCCGGAAAACTCATTACTGGATAACATACACAAATTGCATCACATTCCTGCCACCATCGTACAGGGCCGTTATGATGCAGTCTGTCCGATCGTCAGCGCCGATGACTTACATCATGCATGGCCACAAGCGGAGTACATCATTATCGACGATACGGGACACTCGGTATGGGAACCAGGCATCCAAACAGCATTGATCAGAACCACGGATAGATTTAAAACTATCATGACATAACCAGCACCGATACTATGAAGAGCCTCACTGCAAGTAATTAAGGATTAGAAGAGCCGCATTACACTGTTTACACGGCACATCGATAATGTAACAGGAGTGCCTTTGCATTCCACCATCGGTGCCCATCCTATCCAGAATTACATTATACTCATCGCACATGAAATTTCCGCACTCAGGTGGTGCCGATGATTTGGAAATCATCAGTGATGATCAGTTTATTTTACAAAAACTGAACTGGGGACTTATTCAGAAAATCCTTAAGGTAGTTTTTATGAAAATGCTTTTAATTCTGGCGGCCTTTGTTATGAGTGCACCGCTGTTGGTTTCTGCTAAAACCGAATATATTTGGGCATCCATTCCTTCTCTGCAGGGCGCCGATTTGTGTAATTTCAAGGACGTTTACTCAAATACCCGCAGTGAATATATCAAGGGAATGATAAAACACTCCTCTGAGCTATTGGAAAAAGGCGCGACTGGAGAAGAAGTGTTGGTCCTATTAAAAGAATTTGATTCTCTCTACGACAAACATCGTAAAGAAGCAACCCAGGGAATGGACTTGACATTAGAATTTCTAATTAAAGGAAATCTTGAAAATCACTTTGCTTACTTTAATCCAAGGGAAAGAAAAGTTCAATTTAGAAGCCCCGAAGAAATGACATCGTTTATTCAAACGTTGACACAAAATCAGCGGTCTGGATATGTATTGGCAGAATATAAAAAGAAAATTGATTATCTCGCTTATGGTTCTTACAGTATTGCAGCTAATTGCCGTTCAGGAATTCATTTTTCACTGAACCTGGTGAGCACGAAAAACGGCAATGTCATTATATTCGATGCAGTAGGTACCCCAGATCAAGTAACCTATGATGTCGCTAGAAAGTTATTTGATCATTTTCAGAAAACGAAATTTCCCTCAACGATTAAAAATGCTGATGGATCAAAATTAACAATCATTGGCACGCCCTCAAATAGTTTACATAAAAAGGTAAGATGGACGGCAGGAGATAGCGCTTGCAAAAAAAGTGGCGGAAGATTACCTACTGCTGATGAGATCAGAGCTATTCATTCATATGGAGACTATGCAGGTGGAATAACTATAGATAATCATAATTTTCCTGGGTATAAAGATGATTTAACTTTTCTAGTCAATGAATCGAACAGTGCTTATCTAAATCATGATGATGATATTGTTGAAAACAATATCATCATCAAAAATGATCAAGCAGTTAAAAATATTTCTCAATTAAATGCAAAAACCCATTACTTTTTCTGCGTAAAATAATCCAATCATAAACCTTAGTCTGTCCATGTGTTAAGACAAAATGACGATAGGCTTGTGAAGGGGATTCGCAAGCTTGCAGTTATACTCGCCGCACATAATCGCGTTATCACTACCCGCCGGCAACCGAACGCTATGAAACTCAGATACACTGTGCCCTAGGTGTGATAGGCCATATCGAGTATCAGACAATACAACGAAATTGATGAGTTGATTCATGAAATCATGTAAAAGCACGCGACGTAACAACGGGTTAATAACCATTTACTGTCCGGTCTGAAATTATTTCATCCATAAGTTTCCTGCATAACCGCCTATTTCCATCATCCAGGCGATACCCAGATGCACGGCCAAACCGCCGACGATGGATTGCGTTCTATGGGCAATAATGCCCAGTATCAATCCCCCGAAGAAAGAGGAAATGCACTCAAACAAAGGTTTGCCGAAATGAATGCTGCAATAAAAAGTTGCCATGGGCAGAAGAGCTGCCGGTCCGGCATAACGGATAAACGCAAACACCAGAAATCCCCGGAAAAATAGCTCTACCGTAATAAAGTCAATCCCATAGCTTATTTCATACAGCAGTTGATACCACAGCAAATTGCCGGTATACGGCTCAATAAAAGCAACTTGCTTTAACCGGGGGTAAGCATTTAAGAAATCCGCCTGCGTACTGGCAAAAATGATCAGCGGCACCATCAAAGCCAGCATCAGGCAATAAGGCCGCCATCGAACATCTCTCAATGTCATGCCCCAAAAACTGGATTGCGCGGGAAGCATCTGATATAAAATGACCAATGGAACCAACACGACCAGGCATTTAAACGGAAGCGTCGTAATAATCGTCAGATAACCCCCCCATACTCCGTCCATGCTATTTTCCAGCGGATTGGCAATGCTCACTTTGAGGGCGAATAAAGCCGGTGCAATAAAAAGCAGCAGCCAAAACATGGGCGTGAAAGTCATCCACTGTTTTCTGACTACCATGGCAAATAAATACGGAATAATGAAAGCGCTGCAGTAAACCAGAAAAAGCGCAAGCCATTGATCCAGCCGGGAATCAAGGCCAGCAATCAGCTCCTTTTCAATGCTCAGTTGATAGTTCAGGGTGATCAAAACACCTATCCAAACAATGCAAAAAAATAGTAACCCTCTATCAATTGCCGAAGCATATTCCCGCAAATAGGCAAGGATGGTAGACATGTGAACTGAAAAGGTAAAACGGAAAGATAGTTATTGAACAGTAAAGGAATCTTTCATTATTTCCATGAGACAGGTGCCAATCATTTTTGCAAGCAAGTGCAGTCTTGTTATAAAAATTGAGACACCCGGATGTATATAAAAAAGATAAACAACTTTTTTGTTAAAGCGAAATATACATAAAACCGAATATTTGATCAAACCGGCTATTCAGTTAATCCTCCCATCTCTCGCGCAATATTCTCAATCAGAAACACATCTACGCTTGATTGGCAGCAATGCAATTTGCTTCTTGAATAAACTCAGATAAGCAGCCATTTTGTTGCGCTTCTAAAGTCTTTGCATCTTTAATTACTACGATACACTGCTAATTTTCCTACTCAGCGATAGCGAGGGGCACTCCATGAACACAGCATTACACGAAATTGACGAGCGCACTAACCTGACAGCCAACAACAAGTTCGAATTATTGCTGTTCAGATTAGGCGAAGCCCCCGGTACCGACCACCGGGAGTTATTTGGCATTAATGTTTTCAAAATACGCGAGATCCTGGTCATGCCGACCATCACCGCAATAGCCAATGCTCCCGCCAACGTGATGGGCGTAGCCAATATTCGCGGCCAAGTCATTACGGTCATCAATCTGCCCAGGGTTGTGGGTTGTACGCCGAAAAAGGGAACCTCGATTCTCCTGGTCACTGAGTATGCGCGTTCGACCCAAGCTTTCGCGGTCGAAGAGGTCAATGAAATTGCGCGTCTGGACTGGAATCAGGTGATCGCCGCAGAAGGCAAGGGCGGCAATCTGATCACCAGCATTGCACGCCTCGATGGTGATACAGAAGGCTCTCGATTGGCACAGGTACTCGATGTTGAGCAGATCCTGCGCGATGTGCTGCCCAGCTCGACCGAAAATCTGATACCAGAAATGGGCCCCAAGATAAAACTTCCTGCTGGAACGGTTATCCTGGCTGCCGATGATTCACCGCTCGCGCGCAGCATGCTTGAAAATGGGCTCAAAGCGCTCGATGTTCCCTTTGTGATGACTAAGACCGGGCTTGAAGCCTGGACCCGAATCCAATCCATTTCGGATGCAGCCATCGCCGAGGGTAAAACCATTCAGGACAAAGTCGCCCTGGTACTGACCGACCTGGAAATGCCGGAAATGGATGGATTCACACTCACCCGCAACATCAAGAACGATCAGCGATTCAAATCAATCCCAGTGGTGATTCATTCCTCGTTAACAGGTGAAACCAACGAGAATCACGTTAAGTCGGTAGGCGCTGATGCCTACGTCGCCAAATTTGTGGCTGAAGAATTAGCCGAGGCAATCCGGAAAGTGCTGGCACTTTCCTAAGGAAGCCGCTCAAAACCCGAAACAATCAATCCCAACTCATCATCCGCAGCGCCCTTGATACGATCAATGCTAATCCGGGTTGGAAAACCATAGCTGGGATGATAGGCAACTGTGACCTGATCCGCTTGGCCCTTTAAGTTGGATCGCAACTCTGAAAACAGGCGATCCACGGTAGCATAGCGGGAAAAATAACCGTAATTGGGATCTGTTGCCGCAATGCGATGGCTACTTGCATCCGTCATCGCAACAATCTGGCCGTTCAGGACTTCAATCTGCAACGGCATCCGGTTTCTGAACGTGCAAAAACAGACTATGTTCAATTCGAAGCGATAATGCGAAATGTTCGCTTCCTGCCATTTTTTCTGGTAGCGATCGAAGTCGTTGCGCTCAAAGGTGGCGCATGCCGCCATAACGGTTATTAGCCATATCAGGAGTAGCTTTTTCATAGCAAATTCTTCTTTTTGCTTTGTAAGGATACAGAAATCACCTTCTTCCTCCGACAAGAAGGTACAAAATATCCCAGAGGGGATCAAAAAAAGATTTTTTCACACTATTATCCATATTCTCTGATTCCGCAGGTGGCGGCTCTACCTTGATTTCAGGTTCGGACACTGGTGTGGCCGTAAAGGTGATCGGTAATTCACTATAGTTCAATGACGTTGTAAACACTTCCATATAACCCGGCGTCGCAAGAGAATCGGCAAAAAAAGCGTTGGCATAGTTGCCTGATGCAGTGAAGAAACCGAATCCATAGGCTGTGATCTGACCTTGCGTGCCGATACGGATCAAATTATCAAGCGCATAGAGCTCATTGCCTGGAATTGCGTTTCCGGCGGGGTGCAATCCGGTAATGAGATCGCCGTTGCGATGACCGGCGATACTTGAGATTTGATAAAAACCCAGCGAATCGATGGTTTCGGATGTGATAAACGTCCCGCTGGCAACAACGTTGCTCCCCGTATAGCTCCAATTCCAAATCTTCCCGGCGCTGGCGTTATGCATGAATAAAGCAGTGACAACCATCAGTGCAGCAAAAACCGTGCTGGATAAAATTAAGCGTAACCAATCTTGCATAAAATATTCCTAAGATGCAG
>CAKKRO010000016.1 GCA_919902625.1 Nitrosomonadaceae bacterium | reverse complement strand
TAACTGGAATGAGTTTTAGCAAAAATTATATTTGTTCTCTTATTAAACTTAAACAGCAAACCAAATGGCCGGCCGAATTAGCCGGCCATTTGGTTTACCGGCTTATCAAGTTAAACGCATTGAAATCCTGTTCTGAAGGGTCCCGGTCTTTACAAATATTAAATCATGCGATAAAAACCCTATACTGATCGCATGATGATAGTTAGCGTGCACATGATTTATTTACCCATATCCCAAGCAGCTTATAGAACAGCATGTCAATGAACACAATCCCTTTATATAAAGAGCCTTATACAGCCCCATCCTGGCTTCCTGGAGGAAATATACAAACTATCTATCCTTATTTTAATAAACCCGTACAACTTTTTAGTTACCGGCGCGAACGCTGGGAACTGGATGATGGAGATTTTATTGACGTTGACTGGATGGATGGATCTATCAACTCCCCCTTGATTGTCTTCTTTCACGGGTTGGAGGGCGGATCATCAAGTCACTATATCCTGAGTATTATTAATGATTTGAGAAATTATAATTGGCGCAGCGCCGTTATTCATTTCCGGGGGTGTTCCGGGGGTCCAAACAGGCTTTCTCGTGCTTACCATGCCGGCGATTCATCTGAAATTGATTGGATGCTGAAACGAATTACCAGTCAGACTCAAGCAATGAATCCTACTCAGCCGGTTTACGTCATTGGTGTATCGCTGGGTGGCAACGCTTTGTTAAAATGGCTGGGTGAGAATGGAGAACGGGCAAAACAATTAGTTGCAGGCGCTGCAACCGTATCTGTTCCACTTGATCTGGCTGCGGCCGGCTCAGCCTTGGATACTGGATTTAATCAAGTTTATACACGCCATTTTCTTAATTCACTCAGATACAAAGCGCTGGAAAAACTTGAGCAATTCCCTGGTTTGTTTGATAAAAAGGCACTCAAGAAGTGCGCATCGATTTATGATTTTGATAATCTGGTCACGGCACCGCTACATGGTTTCCGCGATACCGATGATTATTGGCATCAATCAAGCAGCAAACCCTGGCTGGCGCACATCAAAGTACCCACTTTAGTGATTAATGCTCGTAATGATCCCTTCATGCCGGCATCTGTACTGCCAGCTCAGAAAGAGGTATCGCCCGCCGTCACTCTGGAGTTTCCTGAAGAAGGTGGTCATGCCGGATTCATGCAAGGCCCCTTTCCGGGAAAATTAAGCTGGCTACCCCAAAAAATACTCAGTTTCTTTCGTTATCAGTGCCTGCAAAATTAATACACGGTAAGCCTGAGCTTATTTTTTCTCAGAGGAACCTGGCGACAAATGCATTGCCAACATTTCTGGTTAAAGGTATTTTTACCCGATGACCGCTGCCGGGCGCTATTAAAACGGATTGCCCCTTGGTATCCAGCATCGTGGATAACTCAATAATCTGATTACCCGTTGGGTGAATAATCTCGAGACGGTCACCCACCTGAAAGCGGTTCTTAACCAATATTTCCGCCATGCCGCTGGTTTCATCAAAACCGGTGATGTCGCCTACATATTGACTACGATTGGACTCAGAAAATCCGCGTAGATAATTTTGTGTTTCATGCGTATTATGCCGCTGATAAAAACCACTGGTATAACCACGGTTGGCAAGACCTTCCAATTCGCCCAATAGTGCTGGATCAAACGGCCTGCTTGCAACAGCATCATCAATCGCCTTGCGGTAAACCTGCGCAGTGCGCGCCACATAATATAAAGACTTGGTACGCCCTTCAATTTTAAGTGAATCAACTCCAATACTAACCAAACGTTCAATATGCTCAACCGCTCGCAAGTCTTTGGAATTCATGATATAAGTCCCATGCTCATCTTCCATGATAGGCATTAATTGCCCTGGCCGCTCTTTTTCCTCGATCAGATACACCTGATCAGCCGCCGGATGCCGGGTAATTGATCCACACCCACCACCCGCCGCACCCGTTGATTCAAATGAATGATTGGATTGCATCATTGCCTGACCAAAATCGAAATCAATTTTTTCTACTTCCTGGATGTCGCCACTTAGATTCTCTTCGGCTGATTTGACTTTATAATCCCAGCGGCATGAGTTAGTGCAAGTTCCCTGATTCGGATCACGATGATTAAAATATCCTGATAACAGACAGCGCCCCGAATAAGCAATACATAGCGCGCCATGTACAAAAACCTCCAGTTCCATGTCTGGACAGTAATCACGAATCTGGGCGACCTCATCCAGTGATAATTCGCGTGACAAAATGACACGCGTCAGTCCTATTTTTTGCCAGAACTTAACGCCCATATAATTCACTGTATTGGCCTGAACCGAGAGATGAATCGGTATATCCGGCCATTTCTCCCGCACCATCATAATCAATCCGGGATCGGCCATAATCAGTGCATCCGGCTTCATGGCAATGACAGGAGCCATATCTTCCAGATAAGTTTTAATTTTGGCGTTATGCGGCATGATATTGCTGGCAACCAAAAATTTCTTTCCCAGTGCATGGGCTTCAGTAATGCCTATTTTAAGTTGCTCCAAAGCAAATTCATTATTACGCGCACGTAATGAATAGCGTGGTTGACCTGCATACACGGCATCGGCGCCAAACGCATAAGCAATACGCATTTTCTCTAGGGAACCAGCGGGAAGTAAAAGTTCTGGGGGTTTCAACATGATGTAGAATAATGTTCGATTGTATAAATGATAAGTCTCTGGAATAACCAAGCATGCTTAAAAACAAATACGCTTAACCCGATACCGAAATTCCATGGCGGAATTGTCTTTACCCTGATTAACGGATGTTTCGGATTTAAATTGTAGCACTATGCCAACCAACCCTGCTTTTATTCACTTACGGCTGCACAGCGAATACTCTATTCTGGATAGCACTATCCGCATTCATGATGTTATCTCAAAGGCAGCAGCAGATCATATGCCGGCCTTGGCATTGACCGATCTCTCCAATCTGTTTGGATTGGTCAAATTTTACCAAAGTGCATATAAAAACGGGATTAAACCAATTCTGGGGTGTGATGTCTGCATCACCAATGAATCTGATCGAAACAAGCCCATTCGGCTTTTATTGCTGTGCCAATCATACTCCGGTTATTTATTATTATCCCGCTTATTATCCCGTGCCTATCGGGAAAATCAGTATCATGGCAGAGCCGAAATCAAAGAATCCTGGTTCAATTCCAGTGAATGGGGCACGGCAGGATTGATCGCGCTATCCGGCGCCCGTTTTGGCGATATCGGGTTGTCCATTTTACAAAATAATCTGCAACACGCCGAAATTCTAACGAAAAAATGGGCTGAGCTATTTCCTGCACGCTTTTATATTGAAATCCAGCGGGATGGTCATGCCAATGAAACCACACTGGTTCAACAATCATTAATACTGGCCAGAAAATTCGATTTGCCTGTCGTTGCTACACAAGCAGTGCAATTCCTGAACCCTGAAGATTATCGAGCCCATGAAGCGCGTGTTTGTATCGCGGAAGGCTATATATTGGAAGATAAACGCCGCCCAAGAAATTTTACCGAACAACAATATTTCAAAATACAAGCGGAAATAACCGAGCTGTTTGCCGATATCCCCAGTGCATTAGCAAATACGATAGAAATTGCCAAGCGGTGTAATCTGGTGTTAGAACTGGGCGTAAATCGGCTCCCCTTGTTCCCAACGCCTAATAATGAGAGTCTGGAACAATATTTACGCGACCAAGCTGCATCTGGTTTGATACAACGTATGGCAAGCCTGTTTCCCGATGTCGAAGTGCGCGATAGCAAAATACCCAAGTATCAATCACGCCTTGATTTTGAAGTGAATACCATCATCCAAATGGGATTTGCCGGGTATTTTCTGATCGTGGCGGATTTCATCAACTGGGCCAAGCAAAATAATGTGCCCGTTGGCCCTGGGCGTGGTTCTGGAGCGGGTTCATTAGTGGCCTACTCACTGGGAATTACCGATCTGGATCCTTTGCGTTACGATTTACTTTTTGAACGTTTTCTCAATCCTGAGCGCATATCAATGCCTGATTTTGACATTGATTTCTGTCAGGACCGGCGTGAATTGGTCATAGAGTATGTTAAGCAACGTTATGGCACAGAAAAAGTTTCACAAATTGTCACTTTTGGCACGATGGCTGCAAAAGCTGTCATTCGCGATATTGGCCGGGTACTTGATATGCCCTATAACTTTGTGGATCAGCTCGCCAAATTGATACCTTTTGAATTGGGAATGACGTTAAAAAAGGCGCGTGAAATTGAACCGCAACTCAATCAGCGCGCTCAGGATGAAGAAGATGTCCGGCATTTACTCGAGCTGGCGGAAAGTCTTGAAGGTATCACGCGCAATGTCGGCATGCATGCTGGCGGTGTACTCATCGCATCCAGCGAAATCACAGATTTTTGTCCGATCTATTGCACCGAATCGGCCGATTCTATCGTAAGTCAGTTGGATAAGGATGATGTTGAAAAAATCGGCTTGGTCAAGTTCGATTTTCTTGGCTTACGCACGCTGACCACCTTGGATCGCGCTGTCGGCTATATCCGTCAATCGCTTCAAAACACCGGATCTTCGGATGAAATCAAAGCCGGCCAGATCACTCAGTTCTCGCTGGAAACGCTGCCGCTTGACGATGAATCAACTTACGCACTCATGCGGAAAGGCAATGCAGTAGGCGTCTTCCAGTTTGAATCCCGCGGCATGATCGATTTATTACAGAAAGCAAAACCGGATTGTTTTGAAGACATTATCGCGTTGGTAGCCCTGTATCGTCCCGGCCCGATGGATCTGATTCCAGAATTTATTGAACGCAAGCATGGAAAAAGAATTGATTATCTGGACCCCCGTTTAGAGTCGATTTTAGGTCCGACTTACGGAATCATGATCTACCAGGAACAGGTCATGCAGATTGCACAGGTGATCGGCGGTTACAGTCTCGGCAGTGCTGATTTACTGCGCCGCGCCATGGGCAAGAAAAAAGTTGAAGAGATGGCTCAACAACGCAACATCTTTGTTGCCGGTGCTGTTAATAATGGCCTCAGCAAGGACAAAGCAACCGAATTATTTGGATTAATGGAAAAATTTGCAGGTTACGGCTTTAACAAATCACATGCCGCCGCTTATGCTTTGATTGCCTTTCAGACGGCCTATCTTAAAGCGCATTACCCCGCCGAATTTATGGCTGCCTGCTTGTCCGCCGACATGGATGACACGGATAAGGTCCATATCTTTGTTGAAGACAGCCTAGCCAATGGATTGGCAATTCTTCCTCCCGATATCAATCTTTCCAGCTACCGCTTTATCCCGTCCGATCACAAAACCATACGCTTTGGTCTGGGCGCGATTAAAGGAACCGGAGAATCAGCGATTAGCTCCATCATTGCTGCGCGTGAACAGACTGGACCCTTTATTGATCTGTTTGATTTCTGCAACCGTGTCGACCGTCGCATTGCCAATCGCCGCGTTATGGAATCATTGATCCGCGTTGGCGCATTTGATTCAATTAACCCAAACCGGGCGAGCTTGTTAGCTTCTGTCGGTTTAGCCATTGAATCGGCTGAACAGATGAGCCGTGCTGTCAGCCAAGCTAATTTATTCAATGAGGCTGAGGATCATTCGCACATGCGGCCACAACTGGTCAATGCGGATTTATGGTCAGATCGTGAAAAGCTGCGTCATGAGAAAATCGGCTTGGGTTATTATTTCAGCGGGCATCCTTTTGATACCTATGCACCTAAACTCAAACGATTTATCCGCACTCAGTTGGATCGATTGAATCCGCAACGCGAGCCGCAATTACTTGCTGGCATTATTCACTCGATCCGCATTCAGATGACACGCCGCGGCAGGATGGGCATCATCAATCTGGATGATGGCAAAGCACGGGTTGAGCTGGTTGTTTTCAGCGAATTACTGGATGCGAACAGAACATGGCTAAAAGAAGATCAGTTGCTGATTGCAGAAGCGAAAATCAGCACACGTGGATACAACAGCGAAGAGGATACTGAATTGAGAATTACCGCAGAGCGGCTCTATGATTTTGCCGGGATACGTTCGCGGTTTGCCAGGCAGATCAGGATTCAGTGCAATCCATCCACCCTCGCCCAGGTTTCCAGACTTAAAGCATTGCTGGCTCCCCATTCATGTCAGTCTCAAAAATCTGACTCAGGTTGCCCAGTGACGGTTATCTATCAAAACGAATTTGCCAGCGGCGAGCTTGAATTAGGGAGTGACTGGCAGGTCAATCTTCACGACGATCTGCTGCAATCCTTAACCGCGCATTTCAAGCCGGAGAATATTGAGATCGTTTATTGAGCATGAAGAATCAACCGCATCTGATTCCTTTGGCTTACGGTAGGATGCGCCGACGCAAGGAGGCGCATCAATCGTATCATTATCTGCAATCACTCTCTCACTTCTCCAACAACGGACTCATCGGGTATTCCAGTGCTTCTTTCATCGCTACCAGAGACAACACC
>CAKKRO010000015.1 GCA_919902625.1 Nitrosomonadaceae bacterium | reverse complement strand
GAGCGGCTACGGAGCATCCAAGGGTGTCGAACAGTCTCGGCGGGAAAATCAATTCATCCGGATCGGAGATGGAGATTACTTACAGCGCTGACGGCAAGACGGCGATTTTTGTGTCGACCCGTGAAGGCAGTATCCAGTCGCCCGGGGATACTTACAGTTTCGATATCTGGATGTCGCATCAAGTCGACGGTGAATGGCAGGAGCCGGTCCATCTGGGGCCGGGCATCAATCCCACGGTGGGGCCGAACATCAATACCTCGGCCTGGGAGCTGGAGCCGAGCTTTTCCGATGATGGCAATGTGATTTATTTCACCCGCTACGAAGCGGGCAATATGCTATCCGGCGATCTGTACGTGGTGCAGAAAGTCGATGGCGTCTGGCAATCGGCCCGGAACTGGAACGACGTGCCCGAGTTGCCGAACATCAATACCCCGACCGGTGAGGAGCATTGTCCGATCATCACTTCCGACAGTCTGATTTACTTCAGTTATCACCAGCCGGGCGTGACGGAGGACAGCGATATCTGGAAGGTCGAGAAAAAGGATGGCGTCTGGCAGAAGCCGGAAAGCCTGGGACCGAAGATCAATTCACCGCAGCGCGACCACATGCACTGGACCGGGTTGTCCAGGGACGGCAAGAGCCTGATCATCACCAGCACGCGGACTGATTTGGGTTCGCGCGGCGGGCATGACGAGTGGATTTCGCAGCAAAATGCCGAGGGCGAATGGCAGGAGCCGGTGAACCTCGGCGATGCGGTCAATACCGGCGGGGAGGATATGTGCTGGACGTTTACCCCAGATGGCAGGAAATTCACCGGAAGCTGGGGGCCGTATGGCACTTACGATATGGATATCCGCTGGATCAACAAGGATGATGTGCCGTTGCTGAAGGACTTTGAGCCGATCGGCCCGCCGCCTAATCTGCTGAAAAACAGTGAGGCTAAGGCGGATACCGTCCAATCAGTGAAACAGTAAAGCTTTATTGCTGCACCGGTATTGGTTCATACTGGCGCAATCAATGTCTTATCGTTTTATTCTTCGATTGCTTGATAAGCTTGAAGCTGATTTTAAGCTGCTGCCCTTGAAGCACGTTTGCGTTCGTGTTCCAGCAAATAACGCTTACGAATCCGGATCGTTTTCGGGGTAATTTCCACCAGCTCGTCATCCGCAATGAATTCAATGGCTGATTCCAGTGTGAGCTGAATCGGTGGCGTCAAAGTCACTGCTTCATCGGTGCCTGATGCGCGGATATTTGTCAATTGCTTGCCTTTGATCGGATTGACCACCAGGTCATTATCCCGGCTATGGATGCCGATCACCATGCCTTCATACAGACGATCGCCCGGACTGACGAACATGCGGCCGCGTTCCTGTAATTTCCATAATGCATAAGCAACGGCTTCGCCTTTTTCGGCAGAAATCAGCACGCCGTTTCTGCGTGGCGGGATTTCCGGGCGCATCGGGGCGAATTCGTCAAACACATGGCTCATCAAACCGGTGCCGCGTGTCATGGTCATGAATTCGGATTGAAAACCGATCAAGCCGCGTGCAGGAATGCGGTAATCCAGCCGCACGCGCCCTTTGGCATCCGATACCATGTCCAGTAAATCGCCACGGCGTGCGCCCAGGGCTTCCATGACCGCGCCCTGATTGGCTTCCTCAACATCGACGGTCAGCATTTCAAACGGCTCACATTTAACCCCATCGATTTCTCGGATGACGACATGAGGGCGGGAGACCGCAAGCTCGTAACCCTCGCGGCGCATATTTTCCAGCAAAATGGTCAGATGCAGTTCGCCGCGCCCGGAAATCAGGAATGAATCGGTTTCATTGGTTTCTTCCAGCCGCATTGCAACATTGGTTAACAACTCTTTTTCCAGGCGTTCACGCAACTGGCGGCTGGTGACAAATTTACCTTCCTGCCCGGCAAAGGGGGAGGTATTGACCTGAAACGTCATGGTTAATGTTGGTTCATCCACGGCATGAATGGGCAATGCTTCGGGCTTGTCGACATCGGCCAGCGTGGTACCGATACTAAGATCTTCTACGCCATTGATCAGCACGATATCGCCTGCCAAGGCTTCTTTCATTTGTATCCGTTCCAGACCCTGGAAACCGA
>CAKKRO010000014.1 GCA_919902625.1 Nitrosomonadaceae bacterium | reverse complement strand
ATCTCGGTTACTTCCATACAACGTTAAACAATGCACTCAACATGCCATACCCAAAGTATGAGCGATTGATCGCTGAACACTTAAAGACTACACTTTAACTGAAGTTGAGTAGCATAACACCAGCTTGATTGAAAGCAATAAATACTCACCCAAAATAATGTAATTGACAGACAATTCTCACAATTAACTGCAGATGTTTCTTATTACTGATAGCAAACAAATTACTCGTATACTATAATAAAAAATAAACGGGTTTCGAATCGTCCATACCATATAAGCACTATCTGACAATAAGAGTAAAAGTGATTAATGATGCATTGAAAAAAAAGCTAAATTATTGCACCACACTACCCACTCTGCCCGCAGTTGCTATCAAGATAATCGAACTGGCCAACGACCCTGATGCAGATATAGGAACAGTCTGTCAATATATTTCGCTGGATCCAGTGCTTTCTGCGAAGCTGCTTAGAACGGCCAATTCGCCCCTATACAAATCCCGCCGGATTGCGACCAATATCCGGCAGGCTGTGAGCATTCTTGGCACACATACAGTCATTATCGTTGCGCTATCCTTCTCATTAACCAACTCGTTAATGAAAAACCCGCTGCCAAATGCCGCAACTACTTTTGATAGCGACATTTTTTGGCGCCGATCTATCACATCTGCACTTGCTTGCCGCGCACTGGGGGAAAAACTCGAACTCAGTTTTCTGGATGACCTGTTTCTGGCCGGATTGATACAAGAAATTGGCATTCTCGCCTATTGGCTCATCATGCCCGAAGAATATAACAAAATCTTCTCATCCACCTCTGATCACGATGCGTTGCTTAAAACCGAACAGGAGCAATTGGGCACCGGACATGATGAACTGGGCTATGCGCTTCTAAAAAAATGGCATATTCCTGATTATATTGCCTTGTCATGTATCAGCAGTCACAGCCAACCAGAACCTAAAGAGTTAGGGCCAACCTTGCAAGCCTGTGTCGCTGTATCCCGGTATTTAGCCGATTATTTTCTGCATCCTCATGAAGCCGGAAAAATGACAACCCTAACAAAAGCAGCACATGATTGGCTTGAGCTTGACAATACTGCACTTATAGTGGTGATTAAGATCATGGAAGTTGAATTAAAATCTGTTGAAGATCTATTCGAAACAAGCATTCATCACCCGTCTGAAACGGCTGAAATTCTGACGGAAGCCAGAGAATTGCTGATGATACATAGCCTGGCCAGGATGAAAGAGTTGGAGGAGAAATCACAGCACGATGGATTAACGGGTGCCCATAATAGAACCTATTTTGATGAGACGCTCCGGCGTGAATTTTACTTGTCAAGAGAATACAATTTACCCTTAACCGTTGCCATGATTGATCTTGATCATTTTAAAAATGTGAATGACATCTATGGACATATCGCGGGAGACTCACTACTCGCCACAGTTGTAAAAACAATTTTCGAGCAAATTCGTCAAGATGACACGCTGAGCCGCTATGGCGGTGAGGAATTTGCTTTGATCCTGCCAGGCACCACGCTTTCCGCTTCAAGAAATCTCATTTCCCGTTTAAAAGACGCGATTACAGAAATTGCCTATCAATTTGACGATCATCGCACCATCCGTATTACTGCTTCAATTGGTGTTGCCTCATATAATGGAGGCGCAACACATTTTCTTGAACCGCTGGAATTGCTTAAAGCCGCTGACACCGCTCTATACGCGGCTAAAAATGCGGGACGTAATCAAATTATAGAGTGGGATTCTTTATGAATCTTCTGTCATCCAGTTATCACTTATCACATACGCAAAATATCATTTAACTTATGAAGTTAATCATCCAGGGACTGGAAGTTAATAACAGTGATTTACGAGCTCTCGCAAAACTCTCCCAAGCAGATGCCATTGAACAGATCACCGGCCAGGCCTTTCGATTGACCCATGCTACTCATTCAAACGAAATCGCTGAGTATTGTGCTGAAGCAGCATTGGATTTTGCTTTTGTAAACTCCAATCTGGAATTATCGGATTTTAAATTGATTGCAATGGATATGGATTCGACACTACTGGCTATTGAATCGATTGATGAGATTGCCGATATGCACCATATAAAACCACAAGTTGCCGCCATTACGCTTCAAACCATGCAAGGCGAAATAAGCTTTGAAGAAAGCCTCACACGTCGCACCTCATTATTGCAAGACCTGCATCAAGATGCGTTACAAAAAGTCTATGATGAACGTGTCAGACTCAATCCCGGTGCAGAAAAAATGTTGCAGCAGGCGAAAATAGCCGGCCTAAAAACCATGGTTATTTCTGGAGGCTTTACATTTTTTACGGATCGGATTAAAACAAAGCTGGGATTCGATTATGCAGCTGCCAATACGCTGGAAATTGAAAATAACAGACTGACTGGAAAGGTGGCCGGAAAAATCATTGGCCGGCAAGGAAAAGCTGAAGTGTTAAAGCAAGTTTGTGATGAACTGGGTCTTAAACGTGAACAGATTATCGCTATTGGAGATGGCGCCAATGATCTGGACATGATGGCCGAAGCCGGGATCAGTATTGCTTATCATGC
>CAKKRO010000013.1 GCA_919902625.1 Nitrosomonadaceae bacterium | reverse complement strand
TGGAGCGGTATTCAGGTAACGCTTCTGTTTGTACCCGGTAGATACGGCCAAATTTCACAAAATCATTGACATACAGATTCCCAAAATAAGCCTGCATGGTATCAAACACTTCAGAAATGGGCACACCCAGCGCTTTGGCCCGTTCCCGGTCTACCTGGGCATAGAGCCTGGGAGCGCTGACACGGAAATTGGTATTGGCAACTGCGATTGCCGGATGTTCCATCGCCTTGGCAACAAATTCCTGAGCAACGGCAGCAAACTCGGAGAAGTCGCCGCCACCAGGGTCTTGCAATTGAGCGGAAAAGCCTCCGGTGGAACCGAGTCCACTGATTGAAGGCGCATTAAAAGCCAGGATTAAAGCTTCAGGGATGTTGGCAAACTCCTCAAAAGCTGCCGCAATCAAGCCAGGCACTTGCTGGTCCGCATTCTTGCGGGTATCCCAGTGATTCAACGGGATGAACATCGTCGCTTGATTGGTTCCACGAGTACCGAAAACAAAATTCTGGCCAGCCAGTGTATCGGTTGAATGAACAGCCGGAATCGATTGGAAATAACTTTCCACTTTATTCAGCACTTCAATGGTCCGTGTCATAGAAGCGCCATCAGGCAACTGAATAACGGTAATAAAATAACCTTGATCTTCTTCCGGAAGAAAACTTCCAGGAACAGTTTTAAATAGACCAAAGATAACCAATATCAATGCCAAAAAGATGGCTAGCGCCATAACTGATCGTTTGAGGATAACTCCGACAGCGCCAACATAGCGTGCCTGCACCCAATCAAACAACCGGTTAAATACTTTCCAGAATCGCGCGGGAGAACCATGGCTCGGCTTGAGCACCAAGGCGCATAGCGCCGGACTGAGAGTCAGCGCCACAAATCCGGAAATAGCCACAGACAGCGCAATTGTGATGGCAAATTGTTTGTATAGTTCACCGGTAATCCCCCCCAGAAAAGCGACTGGCACGAACACGGCAGCGAGTACCAGAACAATCGCAATCACCGGCCCGGTCACTTCGCTCATAGCCTTCTTGGCGGCGTCTCTGGGCGATAATCCGCCCTGGGTCATGTGCCGCTCTACATTTTCCACCACTACAATCGCATCATCCACCACGATACCGATGGCTAGCACCATGCCGAAAAGGGTGAGCGTATTAATTGAGAATCCCAGCGCTTCCATACCTGCAAGCGTTCCAATGAGCGAAATAGGAACGGCGATAGCGGGAATGAGCGTCGCACGCCAACTCTGCAAAAAGAGAAAGACCACCAGAATCACCAGCAGCGTCGCTTCACCGAGGGTCTTCACAACCTCCCGGATGGAAACATCAATGAATGTGGTGGTATCGTAGGGAATATCATACGATA
>CAKKRO010000012.1:40526-42425 GCA_919902625.1 Nitrosomonadaceae bacterium | reverse complement strand
GAGTTCGAATCTCGCACGGCCTACCAAATAAAACAGTGACTCGCAGAAATACAAGTCACTACTTCCTAAAATAGTGCCAAATAGCGCAATTCGTTACACTCATTTCGCTGCTGGAGAGTCCGTAAAAAACCCGGGTACGGCAGAACCTGCGCATATGACTCAGCGCTCAGGTAATACTGATTTTTTGTATGTTGAAGTCCCCATAGGCTTCTTTTGAGTCAATAAACAACCCCGTGGCAAGACCACGGGGAATCGCAAGTGTAAAAATGAGATGGATTATTAGGTAAGGCTATTACAAAACACCGTATCCTTCTATTTATAGCGGAGTGCTTTATTATCGGTAGGCTATTTACCTGCTGCTCTTATGGCATCAAGGTTAGCCTGAGCGTCTACATTCCCTTGGGCAGCCGCTTTTTCAAACCATTCAATAGCCTTTTTCTCATTTCTAGCCACCCCTTCGCCAGTGAAGTACATGGCACCTAAATTATTTTGTGCATCAACATGACCTTGTTCCGCAGCTTTCTTAAATAACTCAACGGCCTGTGTCATATCTTGCGCGACTCCCTCACCGTTTGCATACATTAACCCCAGGTTAAATTGGGCATCTGCATAGCCTTGTTCTGCAGCACGAAAGAACCATCCCGCAGCCAATTCAGGGTCATTATTCAATACTTGACCAGATAAGGTCTTTGAAACCGCTTCACCTGTATAGTACATAACACCCAAACCATTCTGGGCAACCGGATCTCCCATCCTTGCATCCTCTAGTAAAGCTTTAAATTTTTCTTCCGCTGTTTGAACATCGCCTACTCCTGAAGGTAAGATTTGTTCCATCAACTCAGCTTTCTCTTCGGGAGTCAGGCCCTCCCCAATAAATGATGGAATTTCTCCCAATTTGGTTACTTCAACTGTAGATGTTGGCGGAGAACTGATTTCTGATTTATCACTTTGCGATCCCTCACCGCAACCGGTTAGTAATAAAATTGTTGCAGCAAGTAATAAAACAGCTAAGACATTCATTCTTGATTTCCTTTATTTCCCTAGTTTAACTATAACAATCCGGCAGAATATAATCCTTCAATAAGAGGCTGCGCACTATATTGACTATCTGGCGCCAGCCTTCTTTAATAATTCAATAACTTCTTTATAACGATAACGATTAGCAAGCATCAATGCAGTTGTACCGTTACTTGCTTTGAGATTCAGATCTGCATTGGCTGCAATTAACGAGTGAACTGCACCCAGATGACCATGCTGAGCAGCCAGCATTAATGCGGTAGCACCGTTTTCCAATTGATAATTGACATCAGCCTTTGCATTAACCAATGCTTGAATAACCTGCTGGTATCCCTCCTGTGCCGCCAGTAATAATGCTGTCATACCATTACTTCTTTCTACATTCACGTCGGCATTGGCAGTTATCAATAAAGCAATAACCTTTCTTCTATCTTTTTCAGAGGCGAGAATTAAAGCTGTATCATTTTCTTCAGAAACAGCATTAACATCAGCACCTGCAGCAAGTAAAATTTCGACAACCTGATCACGACCATCACGAGAAGCTTGCATCAATGGTGTGTAACTGTTATCCCCTCTTAGATTAACATCAGCCCCCGCTTGCAGAAAACGCTCAACAATTGCTGCATTCCCTTTTGTAACCGCCACTATAAAAGCAGTATCTAATTCTTCTTGTCCAATTTGTTTAGTATCCAGTATCTTTTTTACCAGAGAAAAATTACCTTTAGCAGCCGCACTGGTAAGCCCAATACCAATATTCGCTGACCAAACATTGGTAGAAATCAGAATCAATATAGGCAATATAAATCTAATATTTATTAATATCCTTGTCATGCAAAAATTCCTTTCCAGAATAATTTCCTCACAGAAATATCTAAGACCACC
>CAKKRO010000012.1:22790-40426 GCA_919902625.1 Nitrosomonadaceae bacterium | reverse complement strand
GCAGTATGCTATTCTATCCGATTAAAAATCTAATTGGGTCAAACTGTTGATCCTGGATTGTAGAGAACAGAATAAAACTATTGAATTTAACATCTTATCTGGTTTATAGACTAAAGATTAACCTCTATGAATAAATTTCAAAGAAATGGTAGATAATACTACCGGTCATTATGATATTGTCATCATTGGAGGTGGACCGGTAGGTATGGCTCTGGCACTTGTTTTGCGTGATACGGGTATTTCGAGTTTACTCCTGGAAGCGCGTGGCTTACCAGAGAAATTTGAAGATCCGCGTCCATTGGCATTATCATATGGAAGTCATTTGATACTGCATCGCTTAGGCGCATGGGATAAACTGACACAAAATACTCCGATTACTTCCATCCATATCTCTAATCGCGGCAGTCTCGGTCAAACCATCTTGACACCTGATGATGCGGGCGTTCCCACATTGGGGTTTGTTGTGAATTACCATGATCTTTTCTGCTCTATGCATAAGAAATTGACTGAAACCAAAACTGATTATATTGCTGGCGCAACAGTTACTCGGTTAGAAGCCAATGAAAGTTCAGGCGATGTCTATTTCGACTATCAAGGTAAAGAAGAAAAAATAACCGCCCGACTACTTATTCTGGCTGATGGCGGTCAACTAGCCAAGCAACTGCCTGATATTACTTATCAAACACACGATTATCAGCAATGGGCGGTAGTTGCTAATGTTAGTGCCGAGAAAAAACAAACAGGTATTGCGTATGAACGCTTTACGGCGGATGGTCCCGTAGCATTACTTCCCAACGGCGAAGACTTTGCCTTAGTATGGACTGTGGCTCCCGGAACAGCCAAAGAAATCATTGCTTTGGATGACAAAACATTTTTATTCCGATTGCATCAACATTTTGGTGACAGGCTCGGAAAATTCACCAAAGCAGGGAAAAGATCTGCATTTCCTCTGTCACTTAAATACGCAACATCCATCACAACACAAAGAATCGTATTAATCGGTAATGCTGCTCAAACGCTGCACCCGGTCGCAGGACAAGGGTTTAATCTGGGATTAAGGGATGCTTATGAATTAGCTTGTGAAATTATCGATACAAAAACCGCATCCAGTGAAATTGGAGCTCCCGCCATGTTGTCAAGATATCGTCAGCGAAGACATATAGACAGTACTGCCGGCAGGCTTTTTACAGACTCATTGGTCAAGCTGTTTTCTAACAAAAACAAAACCCTGAAACATGCCTGTGGATTTGGATTAAGCGCATTGGACTGCATCCCGCCTCTTAAGCGATTTATTGCACGTCGTATGATATTCGGAGTCAGAGGATAATTTTAAACCTTGTCCCCACTATCGGCTTGACAAAAGCTATAATTAACCACACACAGTAATGTAGAAATTATACCAATATCTTCCTAACCTATTAATTGGCTTGCAAACAGCTTCTCACATGCAGATTGGCACTCATATTTTAAAAAATAAACTGATCGTCGCACCGATGGCTGGTGTTACGGATCGGCCATTTCGGCAATTGTGTAAAATTATGGGCGCTGGTATGGCTATTTCTGAAATGGTATCGAGTAATTCGTTACTTTGGGGTTCTAAAAAAACTCAGCGAAGAGCGAATCATGAAGGCGAAGTTTCTCCAATTTCTGTTCAGATCGCTGGCGCAGATCCTAAAATGCTTGCCGCCGCAGCGCGCTACAATGTTGAGAATGGCGCTCAAATTATTGACATTAACATGGGTTGTCCGGCTAAAAAAATATGTAATGTCATGGCAGGTTCCGCTTTACTGCAAAATGAAAAATTGGTTGGAAAGATTCTTGACGCTGTCGTAAAGGCCGTCGATATTCCTGTGACACTTAAGATCCGTACAGGCTGGGACAAACAACATAAAAACGCACTATCAATTGCACATATAGCAGAAAATTCCGGTGTTCAAGCGCTGGCTATTCATGGACGTACACGCGCTTGCGCTTATACTGGTGACGCGGAATATGACACCATAGCTGCTGTTAAAGCTGCTATCAAGATTCCCGTTATTGCAAACGGTGATATAACTACCCCTGAAAAAGCAAAACATATTCTTGCCTATACAAGAGCAGATGCTATTATGATCGGTCGTGCTGCGCAAGGACGGCCATGGATTTTTCGTGAGATAAATCATTATCTTGAAACAGGTCAACATCTTCAAACACCTGAAGTGGCCGAGATACAACGAATACTCATTAATCACTTGTATGATTTATATGATTTCTATGGCGAATATTCAGGTGTTCGTGTCGCACGTAAACACATTTCCTGGTATACCAAAGGTCTGATTGGTTCTGCTGGCTTTCGCCAATCAATGAATCAATTACAGACCAGTGATCAGCAGATTTCAGAAACAAATAATTTTTTCTCAAAATTGGCTGAGCATGATCAAAGATTGAGTTATATCAAAAAAGGGGAGTTTAGTTTATGAGTGCAATAAAGGAGAATGAGATTGCATCCTGTATACGCAAGGCCATAAGCAGCTATCTTATTGATCTTGATGGTGAGAAACCAGGGCAACTCTATGGCATGGTAATCAATAGTGTTGAAAAACCCTTGATTGAAGTTGCCATACAACATACTAAAGGCAATCAAACCCAAGCTGCCGAACTGCTTGGAATAAATCGCAACACCCTACGTCAGAAAATGAAACAATATCAAATTAAATGAGTATTAAACAAGCACTGATCAGCGTTTCAGATAAAACTGGAATAATAGAGTTGGCACAAAACCTGGCTCAATACGGTATAACCATCATATCGACAGGCGGTACTGCTAAATTACTTAATGAAGCCGGAATAGCCGTTTTAGAGGTCAGTGATTACACGGGTTTTCCAGAAATGCTTAATGGCCGGGTCAAAACACTCCATCCAAAAATTCATGCGGGTATTCTCGCCCGCGGCGATTTAACAGACCATCAAGCAGCACTTGATGATGCATCCATCTTAAATATAGAATTGGTGATCGTTAATCTGTATCCATTCAAGGAGGCAATAGCAAAACAAAATTGTAGTTTGGATGATGCCATTGAAAATATTGATATTGGTGGACCGACCATGGTGCGTGCAGCAGCCAAGAATTATCAAAAAGTAGCGGTTGTTACTCATCCTCAAGATTACTCATTACTTTGTGAAGAGTTGAAGGCAAATAATGGGGCTATCAGCTTAGCAACACGTTTCCAATTTGCACAAAAAGCTTTTACACACACGGCTTCTTACGATAGTGCGATTAGTAACTATTTAACTTCATTTGATACAAATTATCACCGAAAAGATTTTCCAGACTCCCTCAATTTGAATTTTAATATTGCACAGCATTTGCGCTATGGAGAAAACCCTCATCAGAAGGCCGCTTTCTATCGCGATGAAACAGCAACTCCAGGCAGTTTAGCCAACTATGAGCAATTACAAGGCAAAGAACTATCCTACAATAACATCGCTGATACCGATGCTGCGTGGGAATGTGTTAAAACCTTTGACAATCCGGCCTGCGTGATCGTTAAACATGCCAATCCATGCGGGATTGCCATTGCTGAAACTACTTTACGCGCGTATCAACTTGCATTTGCGACTGATCCAACCTCTGCTTTTGGTGGCATTATTGCGTTTAATCGAACCGTAAATAGCGAGACTGCTGAAGCCGTTCTAAAGCAGTTTGTTGAAGTGGTTATTGCGCCAGAAATCACACAGGAAGCACAACAACTTCTTTTACAAAAAAATAATATACGGGTGCTTGTGCTACCCTTACAGCATGAATATCACCTCTATGACTTGAAACGCATCGGTGGCGGCCTTCTTGTACAAACTCCCGATATTCAGAACATTACGGTTTCAGATTTTGAGATCGTCACAAAAATAAAACCAACCCCACAGCAATTAAAGGATTTATTGTTTGCATGGCGGGTTGCAAAATTTGTTAAATCTAATGCAATAGTATTTTGCAGTAACGGACAAACTTTAGGTATAGGCGCTGGCCAAATGAGCCGTGTTGATAGTGCACGAATAGCGTCCATAAAGGCTCAACAAGCAGGTCTTGCGCTCTCCGGGGCTGTTGTCGCATCCGATGCATTTTTCCCCTTCCGGGATGGATTAGATGTCGTGGTGCAAGCGGGAGCAACCGCCATAATTCAGCCCGGAGGCAGCATTCGCGACAATGAAGTTATCGCTGCTGCCGACGCACATGGTGTCTCAATGGTATTTACTGGCGTTCGTCATTTCAGACACTAAATAATCATCAAATATCATGAAATTATTAGTTATTGGCGGTGGAGGTCGAGAACATGCACTGGCGTGGAGATTAAGTCTGTCTCCTCGCATACATAAAGTATTCGTTGCACCAGGTAATGCAGGCACCGCTCAAGACCGTGGACTTGAGAATATATCCATCACAGCTATTCCCGAATTAATCGAATTTGCCAAGAAAGAAAAAATTGCAATTACGATAGTAGGCCCGGAAACTCCGCTTGCGGCAGGTATAGTCGATGCATTCCAGGCTGCTGATCTAAGAATCTTCGGCCCTGTTCAGCAAGCAGCGCAGCTTGAAACTTCAAAAATCTTTGCGAAGGAATTTATGCAGCGACATAATATTCCCACAGCCGCTTATACAAGTTTTAAAGACCCTGCTCTGGCTCATCAATACATCGATCGACATATTACTCCATTAGTGATTAAAGCCGATGGCCTTGCGGCCGGAAAAGGTGTTGTAGTCGCTCAAACCAAAGAACAAGCATATTCTGCTGTTAATAACCTGCTGGTTGAGAAGAATCTTGGTGGCGTGGAAAGTGGAATTATTATTGAAGAATTTCTACAAGGAATTGAAGTTAGTTTTATCGTGATGACTGATGGCCGGCATATCTTGCCGTTGGCTACCAGTCAGGATCATAAACGTCTCTATGACGGGGACTTAGGTCCCAATACCGGTGGAATGGGTGCGTATTCGCCAACACCATTTATATCGCCTGACCTGCATGCAAAAATCATGCACGACATCATTGATCCTGTCATAACAGGCATGAAAGAAGAAGGTATCAATTATTGTGGTTTTCTCTATGCAGGATTAATAATTACCGCAGAGAATCAGGCAAAAGTGCTGGAATTTAATTGCCGATTGGGAGATCCAGAAACTCAACCCATCATGCTACGGTTTAAGAGTGATCTTTTCACAGTCATTGAACATGCGGTGAACGGAACGCTGGATCAAGTTGATATTGAGTGGGATCGTCGCGCTGCCCTGAGTGTTGTCATGGCAGCCCATGGTTATCCCGAGAACCCGAGAAAGGGCGATGTTATTCATGGCTTAACTGATCTGACAACAGAGCAAGAAAACACTGACAATTTTCATATTTTTCATTCCGGAACTCGTATGGACGGAAAAGATGGGAAGGAAATACTAACAGCCGGCGGGCGTGTTTTATGCATAACAGCGTTGGGAGAGAACATTAAAATCGCTCAGCAGCATGCTTACAAATTAGTTGAAAAGATTCACTTTGATGGCTATCAGGTTCGTCGAGATATAGGATACCAAGGCATCAACTATCAGCAGAGGAAACAATAAATTAAAAACCGTAATTTTATAAATTATTGATTATATATAATTAAACAGGGATAATCCGGAAATTTTAATATACGACTGCTGCGCAGCTTCAAGATATAACTGTCGCCGTTGCAGATCTGACGCCGCTTTTGCAAAATCAACATCCTGTAATTGCGAAAGTAATTGTTCAAATTGAATACTCAGGTCACTGCCAACACTTTCCAATGTTTCGACTTCACTAAGCCGGGCCCCAATAGAAGCTTGTTTTGCAAGGATATGTTCCAAACTATTATTAATAGTTTGGAGTGTCGTATTCAAACTATTTGCAAGCCGGGTACCTCCAGGTTGCCCACTAGAGGGCGTTTCTAATGCTGTAATCAGATCACCCACTGTTTTAAAAATACTTTGATTGCTACTTGGCGATATCGCAAATTTATCACCATTAGCAGGATCCCCCTTAATACTCAACTGCATTCCATCAAAATTGATCACATTGTTACTTACATAAGCATTGGTTAATGAAACCGGCAATCCCGTTGTGATATCAACAATATCGTAAGTTGTCACACCAGCAGCAACTGTAAACGTTATTTCGTAATTATCACCCGTAAGACTGGATGGTGTAATCACTGATCCTACGTCAATGATGCCTGAGCCAGTGTTGAGTGCATCTGCCGCTGTTGTGAAAACACTGTTCCCATTCTTTATACGATCAAAAATATCTATACCTGAATCACTGACAGCAATCTGGCGCGCCGGTCCCACTTGATTCAGTCGTTGTCCTTGATCTCCCACATACTGCACATTTAGTCCGGTTTGCACAAAAGGCTTCGTACTTGCCTGATATCCTGAGAATAAGAATTGTCCTTTTTCATCCGTTGTATTAGCAAGACCAACAAGGGATTCTAATTGACTGCGTAATTCTGTAGCCAGAATCTTTCGATCGGTATCCGTAAGTGACGCGTTCCCAGCATAAACTGTTGAACTGTGTATATCTTGAAGAAGCGAAGTTACTTTCCTTAATACATTTTCCTCTAACCCCAGCGAAGAGTTTGCACTGGTACGATTAACCGAGTATTGTTTATTAAGAGATTCCGCTTGTGTAATGCTTAATACCTGTGCGGCAGAAATTGGATCGTCTGAAGGCGTTAAGATGCGTCTGCCGGTCGAAAGCTGTTGCTGTGTTTTAATTAATGTTTCTTGTTGCTGTAGCATCAGGTTTGTTCCAGTTTCATAAATTGTATTTGTGCTTATCCGCATGATATTACTCCCGGCCTAAATATTTTTAACCAATCCTTAGAATTGAATCGAATAGTGTATTACTGATTTCAATGATCTTGCTTGAAGCCTGATAAGCCTGTTGGTAACGCAAAAGATTGGCAGCTTCTTCATCTAAATTAACACCTGATACTGATTGTATTGATTTTTCAGTCTGCGCGAGTAAATTAGCTTGTGCCTTACTGGTTACTTCCAGTTCGCGAGTCTTATTGCCAATCTGACTGACAAGCTGTCCATAGGACGATTGATATGATGCTGTTCCATTTTCCAACGTATTCATTGTTTGCAAGGCACCTAGCAACAATGCATTACGATTATCGGCAAATCCATTATTATTGGGAGTAATCGTGAAAACATCTCCGGCAGCAGGATTACCATTAATCTGAAAAGTATAGCCATTGAAGCTAATATCAGCTCCTGTTGTATAAGCTTGGTTAGTCGCTGGCAATCCGGTTCCAATGCCCGTCACGTCATATTGCCCGTCATAGGGCGTATGAAATGTGATAGTCAAAGGTTGCTGAAGATTGGGATCAAGAGGCAATGGATTTACGACTCCAGCGCTGATAATTCCCGTTCCATTATTCGTTGATGCTGCACTGGTACGATTAGGTCCTGCTGCAGCGATTCTGGTTGTGTCGGCAATATCGACCGCTATATTCTTTGCACCATTAACGGTAGGCTGAATTAGAAATCTTTCATTAGGAAGAATGGCTGCCCCTGTGACAGATATGCCATCCAGTGTTAATGGAGTGATTCCTGATGGAGCCACTAATGTAGTGATTGAACTATCGTCTGATAATTTTGTGAGTATATAGTTTGTACCATCATAAGAAAACTGATAGTCACTTGTTGTTAAGGCACTGAAATTACTCACTCCTACCGTGATATTAGATGCCGGATTATTGGTTGACGCAGAAATTACTTTGGGTGGAGGCACCGTAAAGAAATCCCCCCCCATACTTCCATTTAGGTCCATGCCTAATTGATGTTGTTCATTGAAAGTTTGCGCCAGCGTAATAGCAATTCTTCCCAATGCATTTTGTGCACTATCCAGTGTGACGCTCCGGAAAGACAAAATACCCCCTAAAGTTCCGCCCGCAATCTGACTTTCGGGAAGCTGAACAGTATTATTTCCAATAATTAGACCCACTGTTAAATTATCTGGATTATCAGGTGACATGATCGCTTGTAACGATAATTTCTGAGCTCCCACAACTAAAGCCTGCCCATTTCCGACATATACGTTCACAGTACCATCGCTTTGCCGCACTGTGTCTGTATTAATTAATTTACTTAATTGACTTATAAGTTCATCCCGCTGATCCAACATATCATTGGCAGATTGTCCACCAGCAGCACCTTCAGCTAATAATATTTGCTGATTCACTTTTGCTACTTGATCAGCTAAAGAATTTATCTCAACGATACTACTGGTAATTTGAGTATTTATCCCTTCCCTAATTTGAAACATACGCTGATCCATACTTTGGAAGCGCGCCACAAGCGCCTCAGCATTGCTCAACATGGCTTGCCGAGATGGAATTACCGCAGGGTTTGTTGCTACATCCTGTACAGCACTAAAAAAATTCTGAAGTGTTGGGGAAAGCCCGGAAGTAACCTCGGCAAACATGTTATCTAATTGTTTTATCTCTGCGTAATTACTATCCAATAGGTGGCTTTGTGTTTGTACTTGCAATGATTGATTAGCAAGAAATTGACTGTATATGCGCTGCACTGTCGTTGAATGAACACCCTGCCCAACAAATCCACCGCCTGTTGATTGTGGAGTATTTGTACTGAGAATGACCTGTTGGCGCTTGAAACCAGGTGTATCCGCATTGCTGATATTATGACCTGTCGTCAGCAACTGGTTTTGTGCAGTTGATAAACCGGAAATTCCAATGTCAAGGATGCTGTTTCCCATAGCTTCTTATCTGATTCTTAATATTTAAATTAATTTATGACAGTTTATCGGCAAAACAATTAAAAAACTTTTGTGTATTAAATCAATTCTCGATTCTGCAATGTGTCACTATTGAGTATTCGAATCAGCTTATCAGCATACCTCGGATCAGTAGCGTATCCAGCACGTTGAAGGCCATTTGCAAACGTGGCGGCATCAGTGGATTTCAGTACTTGTGCATAACGTGGATTATCCAGTAGCAGTTTGGCATAATCATTAAATCCCTCAGCATATGAGCTATAAGCGCGGAATTTCTCAACCATTTTCTGTGGCGCTCCATTAATGTATTCGGTAGTTACTGTCTCAACAACATCTCCTTTCCAGTTTGCGCCCGCTTTGATGCCAAATAGATTGTAGCTTGGACTATTATCCGCACGACGAACTTCATGTTTGCCCCATCCGCTCTCCAGAGCAGCTTGTGCCATCATAAAATGAGGAGGAATACCGGTTGATTGTGATGCAATCTTTGCATGCGGCAAAAGTTTATCGATAAAATCCGTTGAATGATTAGATGGTTTATTTAATTGTGCGCTGCCCATTTGGGAAGCAGCAATCACCTCTTCAACAGGTGAATTGAATTTACCTGATTGCAAGTCATCATGAGATGAAACGTAAGCATTCGGCCATATCAATCTTGATTTATCATTTGGATGCCCATCGGAAATTAATGATGAATTATTGATGGAATGAATAGTTGATAAAATGGCATCTGCCTGACTAATTGAAGTTTGTGGTTCAATTGATTTGTTAGCCTGAGTTAATTGTTGCACCATCATGTCAGCAATACCCATTCCTTTTGTTGATATATGCTGAGCTAATTGCTGGTCATACATTTGAGTAAAGAATTGTGTTTGTTGGCTATCGAATAGTCCATCCTTAGGCGTAGCTTCACGCATACTTTTAAGTAGCATATGCATAAACAACGCTTCAAACTGCTGAGCCACTTTTTGTAGGGCTTCATCTGGATTCTGTTTATTCAATAAGCGTAAACTATCAATGCTCTTGGCATCAACTGCGAGCTTACTTGAAATGTCAGGTGAGATAATCATCGGTTTGTATCACTATGTTATTAAATAATTTCCAAATCCGCACGCAATGAGCCGGCTGCTTTTAGGGCCTGTAGTATGGACAATAAGTCTTGTGTTGTGGCACCAATCGCTGTTAATGCTTTAACAACTTCACCCAGATCTGCGCCATTAGGCAGAAGCATTAAATTCCCTTCATCGGTGCGTATCTCAACCTGCGATCGCTGAGTGACTACTGTTTCACCTCGTTGTGCAAATGGCCCGGGTTGACTGATTACCGGCTCAGTATTGATGATAATCGACAAATTGCCATGGGCGACCGCGCTAGTCTCAAGCGTTACAGCCTGATTCATAACGACTGAGCCCGTGCGTGAATTGACAATAACTTTGGCAGGCGCCCGTGCAGGTGTTACATTAAGGCTCTCAATTTGAGAAAGAAACATAATGCGCTGGCTATTATCAGAAGGGGCTCTCACCTGTATCATTCGACCATCAATAGCAGTTGCCGCAGAGGGATAAATTCCATTAATGGCGTCCACAATGCGATGAACAGTTGTAAAATCAGTTGAATTGAGCTCAAGATTGATATAATCGCCTTGTCCCACAGTAGTAGAGATCTCGCGCTCTACGATACCGCCACCGGCAATGCGTCCGGCACTTAGATGATTAACCTGCACGCTGCTGCCCCCGGCTGCGGCCCCAATACCGCCGACTAAAAGGCTTCCCTGAGCCATCGCATAAACCTGATTGTCGGCTCCTTTAAGAGGAGTCATTAAAAGCGTCCCTCCTCGCAAGCTTTTTGCATTGCCCAAGGAAGACACCGTAACATCAATATGCTGACCAGGTTTGGCAAATGCAGGTAATGTGGCTGTCACCATAACAGCAGCAACATTACGTAATTGCAAGTTAGTGCCGGGCGGCAGATTAACGCCCAATTGTCCCAGCATATTAATGATACTTTGGACCGTAAATGGTGTTTGGACTGTCATATCACCCGTGCCATCCAAGCCCACAACCAATCCGTACCCTATCAATTGATTATTACGGACTCCCTGGATGGATGCCAGATCCTTGATGCGATCAGCAGCACAAACACTTGACAGAAACAAACCGGTAATGAGGACTAAATAAATAATTATGTTTCTCATTTTCATAATTTTATATATTCAGAAGGCAATAATTCATTCATACCTTTATCCATTTAGAAAGGCGAAACATTCAGGAAGAAGCGTGATAGCCAACCCATTGTTTGCGCTTCATCTATATATCCATTGGCACGATATTCAATACGCGCGTCCGCAATTTGCGTTGAAGAGATAGTATTCGACATAACATGAACCGGATTAATGATTCCTGAAAGCCTTATAAACTCTTGTCCCTGATTAATACCTATTTGTTTTTCACCACTGACAACCAGATTCCCATTAGGCAGTGTTTCGATAACAGTAACCGTAATCGTTCCTCTAAAATCATTTTTACTTGCACTCTCTCCACCTCCATCAAATTTATTGTTAGAGCTGGCTTCAAGGGTTGCATTCTTTTTCAACACGCTTAAAGGTATTCCCAAAAGACTGGGAACCGAGAAATCAATATTTCCAGAGCGTTCAATATTACTTCCAGAACTCTTGCTGGCATTTGTTCTTTCATTCAGAGTTACAATGATCGTGTCGCCCACACTTCGTGCCCGCCGGTCTTCAAATAGCGGTGTATAACGAACCCCACCCGTTGTGCTATTGATAGCCTGGAAGATTGATCCGTTGGGTTGAGCTGCCGCCCCACTATGGTGATGCGGTGGCCGTAATGTATTAGGCTGATGCGTACTTGTTGATGGCGTCATGGCACAACCCGATACCAGAAAGACAAGTATCAATACATATCGATACAAGTAGTGATTTAGTATTATCAGATTGGCGTTTACCATCGTATTACTCCAGGCGCCCGAATAAATTATAATTGCGCTAATTTTTGCAACATTTGATCTGAAGTTTCAATTGACTTGGAATTCATCTCATAAGCACGTTGAGTTTGAATCATGCTAACCAATTCTTCCACTACATTCACATTCGATGTTTCAACAAAATTCTGCTCTAATAACCCCAGACCGTTGGTACCTGGAGCGTTCTGAATAGGCGTTCCACTCGATGCGGTCTCCATATACAGATTCTCACCCATTTTCTGTAGCCCTGCGGGATTAATAAAACTGGCTAACTGAATATTACCGACTAAAATAGGTGCAGCAGATCCCGGCACACTTGCAGATATTGTGCCGTCGCGTGCAACTGTGATATTGAGTGCATTCGGTGGAACAACAATCGCTGGCTGAACCGGATATCCACTGGATGTTACAAGCTGTCCATTGAGATCTGATTGGAATGCGCCATCACGTGTAAAAGCTGTCGTACCATCAGGCATTAAGACTTGAAAAAAACCTAACCCTCGTATGGCAATATCACGTGGATTATCGGTTTGCTGAAGCCCTCCCTGAGTAAATATACTTTCTGTCGAGACAGGCTTAACTCCGGTGCCTAATTGCAAACCTGAGGGCAATTGAGTCTGTTGAGATGACTGTGCTCCCGGTTGACGCAAAGTTTGATACACCAAATCCTCAAACACTGCACGAGCACGCTTAAAACCGTTAGTATTAACATTCGCCAAATTATTTGCAATGATATCCATTTTGGTTTGCTGAGCATCAAGGCCGGTTTTGGAAATCCATAATGAACGTATCATAATCATTAACCCCCTATTTATTATCTGATTTAAACCCTTAAAACCATTACTTCACTTGCTTGCTGGGCATTGCGTTCTGCGCTTTCAAGCATTTTCATTTGCATATCAAATTGGCGGGCGAGCGCTATCATGCTAACCATTTCATGCACAATATTTACATTACTATTTTCCAGAGTTCCCTCGATAAGCTTAACCTTGGCATCAGCCTGTGCCACAGAACCATCCTTAAGGCGGAACAAGCCATCAGTACCCTTTATCAACTGATCTTCCGGCGGATTGACTAATTTAATGCGGCCTACCGTAGCAACAGTATTCGGCTGAGGGAAAATAGGTACAGCCGATACAGTACCATCGACACCAATCGTGATACGATTTTCCGGTGGGACTGTAATAATGCCTCTATCCCCTCTGATTTTATGTCCATTATTCGTTAACAAAATGCCAGTTGTGCTAACTTGCAGGCTACCATTGCGCGTATAGGCCTCTTCACCATTATCCAGTTGCACTGTAATCCATCCAGCGCCTTGAATTGCAACATCGAGATCACGTCCCGTTGTTTGTAATGAGCCGGGGGTAAAATCTGCACTGGTTGTTGAATCCACTACAAAAGCTCGTGTAGGCAATCCATCACCATATATCGGAACAGCGCGAAATGCGTTGTTTTCAGCGCGATAACCCGTAGTTGCAACATTGGCAAGATTGTGAGCAACCGTAGCCTGCTGATTAAGCGTATGGTTTGCTCCAGTCATTGATGTATAGATTAATCGATCCATTTTTTACTCAATTTCATGAAATAAAATTCAGAGTGTTTCTTATCAACTTATAAGCAACCAGGAATGTGCTTAAAGATTAACCAATGTCTGCATAATACTATCCTGAGTCTCAATTGATTTGGCATTGGCTTGATACATACGTTGCGCTGTGATCATTTTCACCAGCTCAGATGTCAAATCGACATTCGCATCCTCAATGGCAGAGGATTGAAGCGCGCCCAGTGTTCCAGTTGTTGGAGGACCCACCAGAGGCTGACCAGAGCTTGATGTCTCTACCCAATGGCCCTCTCCCACTGGATTTAAGCCCTGTGGATTAATAAAATTGGCCAGAATAATTTGCCCCAGTGTTCTTGTTTGACCATTACTATAACTTCCTTGAATTAATCCATCACCAGCAATTGAGAAACCAGCCATTCGTCCCGAAGTGTAACCATCTTGTGCAAGAGAATTCACGCCAAAATCTGACCCAAATTGAGTTGCCGTCGTAAGATCCAGCGTAAAATTAAGTGGAGAAGTTGCACCAAGCGTCGGATTAATAAGCGCCAGATCAACCGACATATTGATTGGAACAAGCGGCGCTGTCAGTTTGCCGTTACCATCAAAGGTCAATATTTTCGAAGCACCGGCATCCAATGTAACTCCAACAGGCACACCTGCGGCGGTAGCCTTACCATCAATCGTTGCAAAAGCACTCCAAGTATTAGCAGCTGTTTTCTGAAAAAAGACGGAGAAAATATGTGAATTACCCAAACTGTCAATAACCGTTCCTGATGTCGTGCTGTTATATGTTTTGGGATCAAGCGCGCTAAAAGTAGGCAAAACGGCGGGTACAGTTTTACGCGAATCCAGATTAAAACCCATTTCGTACTTTGATGTAACCTGAGGAGCAAGATCAGTAGTCGACAGCTTTAAGTTGGCGGGTTCACTGGCTACAATATCCCCATTTAAATCTGCTTCATAACCCGTTAAGTTCGCATCTTTTGCATCTACGAGATAGCCGTTCGCATCGACATGAAATTGGCCATTCCTGCTATAACTGATTGCGCCACTATCACTCATACGGAAAAAGCCTTGACCATTAATTGCAATATCCAATGGATTACTGGTTGGCGATATGTTTCCCTGACTGAACTGCTGCTGAATCGTAGCCACTTTAGAGCCAATGCCTACTTGAGTAGATCCCGATCCACCCTGCGCATTTGCAAAAACATCCGTAAATTGAGCTTGAGATTGTTTGAATCCGGCGGTATTGCCATTGGCAATATTATTTCCAATCACATCCAGATTTGTTGCTGCGGCGCTTAATCCACTTAAGCCATGTTGAAAACCCATGATGATCTCCTAATTAAAATATCTCTTTAACGTCAGATAGGCTGACAAGCCCTAATTCACCCATATCCAGAAGTGCGCTATGCTCACCGGGTGAAACGCCATTGACTAAGCCAAATGAAAGTGTATTAACTTTGATATCATTGCCGCCTTGTTTTGCACTGACAGCAAAAGCATAGTTCCCATTAGCAGCTTTAGCGCCACTGTCGGTCATCCCATCCCATGCAATGGTGCTTACACCAGCCGGTTGCGCACCGAGTTCCATCTGCCGGATGGCAATACCTGAATTATCCAATATCGTTACTTTTAGTTGATCAGCAGGTTGTGTTAATTCAATGCCGGCTATGCTTGCATCTCCATCAAGCACCATAGATGTTCCAGGCACAAAGGCATTCCGCCCTATCAATCCAGAAGCTTCAACTGAGCGGCTATTTTCAGCATCAGAAACCAAAAGTTGAAGTGTTGAATTCAATTTATCTATCCCGGATACTGTGCTGATTTGCGCCAATTGACTGGTAACTTCTGCATTATCAAGCGGTTTAAGAGGATCTTGATTTTTCATCTGGGTAACTAAAAGTTTCAAAAAACGATCTTGCGGATTTTCCACAGCCTTTTTTGTTGCGATGCCTGTGGTTGTAGCTGACGCGATTGCCTGTGAATTGGTTTGCTGAACTGAACTCATTGTGTGCTCCTTTATTGACCGATGGTCAAAGTTTTTTGCAATAGTGATTTGGTGGTATTCATCATGTCTACGCTGTTCTGATATGAGCGTGATGCAGACATCATGTTAACCATTTCATCTACCACGTTGACATTAGGCATCGTCACATACCCATTCTTATCCGCAAACGGATGCTTTGGTTCAAATACTTGCCGCATCGGTGAAGGATCATGAATGACGCCAGCGACCTTAACACCGCTTGCGCCATTAGCAGCCGCCTGCAATGTGCTGAAAACCACTTGACGTCCACGATAGGGTTCACCCGTTGAGCTGGTAACACTATCCGCATTTGAAAGATTACTGGCCACCACATTCAAACGTTGAGATTGTGCTGACATTGCCGAGCTTGCAATATCGAATACATTAAATAAAGACATCGTTATCTCTCCTGCATAGCTTTTGTTAAGTTTCTAAACTCATTCGTAATAAATGTTATGCTCGCATCATATTTGATCGAGTTATCTGCAAATCGGGTACGTTCCATATCCATATCCACTGTGTTGCCATCTGCACTGGGTTGCAAAGGAACGCGATATAATAGGCTGCCATCAAGAGCGCCGTTTGCATTGACACCAATGTGCATTGGGGACGTTTTTGTTAAACCAACATTATTCGTATTTGCAGTTAAAGAAAGCTTTTCACGCAGTACACTGGCGAAATCAATATCTTTCGCCTTAAAATTAGGAGTATCAGCATTAGCCACATTGCTTGAAAGTAACTCTTGCCTTGCAGTTCGTAAGCTTAAGGCTTGATGATGAAAATTTAATTCTTTATCAAGTTTGTTAATCATTGTGGAATCCTAATTAAATATATCTCTGTATCTTTCTATTAGCATTTAACATGCCAACTATGATAAATGTATAAATTAAGCGATTAACCAACGAAAAAGCGATGAAATAGGCTTTATCTTTAAAGATAAAACCCTAAGTAACTGTTTAAGATATCAATAGAGTGGCAATAATTGCCGGAAGCGGCAAAAACTAATGGTTAAATAAAATTTATGATACGTTGCTTAGTGGTAATTCTTTGTCTGTCAGTGCTGATAATATTTCCTTTTTCTGTCTTTGCATCACAGCACAAGTCTGTCACTCAATACCAAGAAATCTCGCTGATTAAAAAAGCAGTGGAAGATTTTTTATACGCTAATACAGCCACACTATCTGAGCAAGTCATTGTTAACGTAGGAAAAATGGATAAACGCCTTATTTTACCAAAATGCCCTGAATTAGAGCCTTTTATTCCGGCTGGCGGCCGTTTATGGGGAAAAACTTCTATCGGTGTTCGATGTGACAGTCAACTTGCAACCTGGACTATCTATGTTCAGGCTGAGGTTAATATAATGGCTAATGTGTTACATATGGCCCGTCAAGTTTCAAGTGGCCAAACACTTGCCTATGAAGATATAGCTCCACAGAATGTTAATCTGACACAAATGCCGGAAGGCATATTTACTGATGCAGCGCAGGTAATCGGTAAAGTTGCCACTACTAATCTAACCGCCGGCCAACCACTACGTGCACAGATGTTACGCGCACCCTACGTGATTTTACGTGGACAGACTGTAAATATAGTTGCTCAAGGTCGTGGATTCAGTATTAGCACGGAAGGTCAAGCTCTGGCTGATGCCGCTGAGGGCCAGGTTGTTCAAGTTCGCAATAAGTCGGGGCGAATCATTACCGGACTTGCACGTATCAATTCAATCGTTGAAATACAACCGTAATACATAGATAAATCAATTGTGTTGTGTAAACTTCATTAAACTCTCACGATTACTTTGCAAACAAGGTGATCGTAGTTTTTAGTTCAGACTTATAATTATGGTTTGCTTCCAATTTATATAAGTGAAAAACTTATTTTCTGTCAATTAAAATGGACTACACCATTAAATTAAAAAAAATCTTATCTGAAGTACTGGAATTGGAAGACCGGCTCGACTCCATGACAGTGGATACTATTTTGCTCGGAAATATTCCAGAACTTGACTCAGTTGCCGTCGTAACTATTATCTTAACTCTAGAAAAAAATTTCTCTATCTCGATCAGTGATGATGAGGTTAGCGCTAAAACATTTGAAACTCTTGGTACCTTAGCTAATTTTGTAGAAAAAAAACTGGCTAACAAAAATAAACAATCATTTCAAGATGATGCAACATAAACGAATACCCATTAAGAATACAAGTCTGTGCCACGTCATCCCTAATTAAGACTCATCTTGAATAGTGTCAGGGCAATACTGGTTGTGTTGTGTTTTGATTTGA
>CAKKRO010000012.1:19279-22690 GCA_919902625.1 Nitrosomonadaceae bacterium | reverse complement strand
TTTGATTTGAATAATGCATAATCACAGTTATTGTGATCAAAATAATACGGAAAAAACATTGAAATTACATCCTGCAAATTTTGCTCATCAGCATATTTTTACCGGTTATGGCGATGACTATGTGTTGATCAATCAGACTCGTTATGAAACAAGCCTAATTGTATTGCCTGAACACTTGATTGAAAACTGGCCAATCATATCTGTTTCACAACTTGAAGCCCGGCATTTTGAATGCCTGATGCCGTACTCACCTGAAATCATAATTCTGGGCACTGGCGTCAAACATAAATTCCCAGATCAGTCTTTGCTAAACCAATTGATGAGAATGGGGGTTGGAATTGAAATTATGGATACAAAAGCTTGTTGCCGTACCTACAATATTCTAGTTGAGGAAGGACGTCACGTTGCTGCCGCCATCTTGATTTAGTTTTGTTCCATAAATAAAAAGGTATCTCGTATTTAACTTAATTGCCATAGCTCATGACATAGCCAGCTCTCCAAAATCACAAGATTTTAAAAAGAAATGGCCATGACATTTATGATTGTGATAAATTCCTGTTTGGAAAGTCAGATGCATTAAAATTGGCTTCCTTCATAAAATATAATATAGGAGTTAAAAATGAATAAATTTCTTATCGCTGTCTTTGCTTCAATCTTTTTATTCGGCTCATCTGCCTCTATGGCAAGTGGAAATCTGGAATCATCATTACCATTTATGGCAGCTCAAGACATCCTGAACAAAATGGGTTGTGAAGGTAAAAAAGCAGGTGACCAGATAAAAGATCGTACCGATGGTGAAAAGGTTACTTGCCCTGCTAAATTGAAACATCCAAAATCTATCGCTGCTGCAAAATAATACTAGTTACGCTAAAAGCCTATCGGATTTAAGTGATCGTAGTAAGCAAAGTAGGGAAGCGAGGACAGATTGATCGGATTTTGAGGCGCATGGTCATTCTATGCAATGAAAAATCAGAATAACTCGAACCGCTTCTCTCATTTTTACAGTCGATCAACCTTAAGGCTGACGGCTTCTAGATTAAAAGAAGGCAAAATTGCGCTGGTGCGCTGATCATTTTTTCTGATTTTTAATTTAAAGATAAAATGTTTGATACTATTATCAATGTAGATAATATTCTTCTTTTTAAATTTTAAAGTACTAATAATACCCTTGTCAGTTAAGTACATTATTTAAAAGTTAATGCATCACGTGGCTATCCTATGCCTGGCCAGTAATGACTATCCGGTAAAGGTCGTTTACCAAAAATAGCCTGTCCGACCCGCACAACTGTTGCGCCTTCTTCAATAGCAAGCTCATAATCTCCCGACATTCCCATTGAAAGCTCATCGAATGACAAGCCGATCGGCGCTTCTTGCCGTAACATATTTTGAATTTCTCTCATTTTGATAAAACATTGACGGACACGGTCATGGTCGGTAGAAAATATGGCCAGTGTCATTAATCCTTTGATACGTAGCGACGAGTAGTTAGGTAACTGCGAGACAAAGGCGCGTACATCCTCCGGCGCCAAACCGAATTTACTGGCTTCACCCGAACTGTTAACCTGCACATAAACATCAATAGCCCGTCCTTCACTTTGCAAGCGTTTATCGAGCTCTTCCGCAACTTTCAAGCTATCCAATGCCTGAAATTCATTGGCGAAACGTGCTAGATATTTAGCTTTGTTAGTTTGCAAATGGCCAATGATTGACCATTTAATGTTCAAATCACGGAGTGCCTCGGATTTCTCCCGTGCTTCCTGAATCTTATTTTCCCCCATCTCATGACATCCTGCTGCAAAAGCAATGCGCAATCTTTCAGCCGGTACAGTTTTAGTAACCGGCAGGAGCCGCACACTGGATGGATCGCGTCCAATTCGTTCGCAGGTATCAGCAATCCGTTGTTTAACCGCTATAAGATTCGTTTTAATTTCGTTTAGTTGTTGCGCTTCATTTGGATCCAATACGTTCTCCTTTTGTTCGAGATCAGATTAATCATTCGCTGATCAAATCTTACGGCCTAACAATTTAAAGTAAATAAAATAGCTAATTTATTTTAGATGCTTGGTGGAATAGCATTCTCCAGTTGCCTTCTTGGCATTTCCAGATAGAGGTTCTCATAGATCCCTTGCTCGTACTATCCGGGTCACTGAGTTTTTGTGCAGTATATATCGCCATCACCAGATCATCCGTTAACACCTTAATTCTAAAATCTATTAATAACCATTGGATATGGTTATCCTTATTGCGCAACCAATACACCACATTATTTCTTGAATTTACTTGCCCACTGCCGCTAATTTCTTCAAATTCATCCGATAAAAGATCATCGATCAATGCCGGATCAGCCTTCAGATCAATCTGAAGTAATTTTAATTCCCGTTGTTTGATATGTTCTGTAATGCTTTCCAGTTGCACAATCATAGGAATTGCCAGTTATTTAACCCGCATTCCCGGTTGTGCACCTGCATCGGGGGAGAGAATAAACAATTCACCGGGATTAGCGCCACCTGCAGCCAATACCATGCCTTCTGACAAACCGAATTTCATCTGCCGCGGCGCAAGGTTCGCAACCATAACCGTATAGCGCCCTTTTAATTGTTCAGGATCATAGGCCGATTTAATACCAGCGAAAACAGCGCGTTGTTCATTACCAATATCCAGCGTCAACTTCAATAATTTCTCTGCCCCTTCCACATGTTCTGCATTAATGATTTTTGCAATCCGTAAATCAATCTTGCTAAAATCATCAATGGAAATTGTTTCAGCAATCGGCGTAATAGCATGTTGCTGTTTCTCCGCATGGCGCACAAGAGATTCGGTATGACCAGCGGGTGCCAAACTCTGTATATTAGCTGCAATCAATGCATCAATCTGTTTACCATCAATACGAGTCATCAGATGCTGATAGGCATTGATAGTATGTCCAGCGGGCAACAGCAAATCCGAAACAAGCTGCCCCTCATTCAACTCAGGCCAAGTCAAGGATTCACAATTGAGAAAACACTCAATTTGTCTCACTGTTTCCGGCAAGATGGGCTTGAGGTAACGTGAAAGTATATAAAAAAGCTGTATGCCCAGACTGCAGACTCTCTGTAATTCATCACTGCGCTCAGAATTCCTGGCAATCTCCCAAGGTGCCAATTCATGAATCATTTCGTTTGCTTCATCCGCAAATTTCATGATCTGGCGAATTGCGGCTGAAAATTCTCTTTCTTCAAAAGCTTTTTCAATATGAGTTGGCCGCCAACCCGCAAAGCGTTCATTAACCATCGCCTGCATGAATTGATATTGCTCGCCAGCTATTAACTTACCTTCAAAACGTTTACTGATAAACCCGGCACATCGGCTAGCGATATTAATAAATTTTCCAATCAAATCGGAATTAACACGCGCCACAAAATCTTCCAGGCT
>CAKKRO010000012.1:2283-19179 GCA_919902625.1 Nitrosomonadaceae bacterium | reverse complement strand
CGCCAGAATTCGTCAAAATCGATTTGTTTCCGGGCGCATAAATTCTTAAAACTACCCATATAGCCAATTGGCGCATCTAACCAGACATAAAAGTATTTGTTGGGTGCATCAGGTATCTCAAAACCAAAATAAGGCGCGTCGCGAGAAATGTCCCAATCAGAAAGTTTATTTTCACCCGCCTCACCCACCCACTCGCGCATTTTATTGGCTGCCTCAGCCTGCAAATGACCTGCTTCGCGAGTCCAGCGGCGCAGAAAATCGGCGCAACGCGCATCGGACAAACTGAAAAAATAATGTTCGGATGATTTTTTAATCGGCTTGGCACCCGATACCGATGAATAGGGATTTTTCAGATCTGTTGGTGCATAGGCAGCGCCACAAGCCTCACAGGAATCGCCATATTGATCTTTAGCGCCACATTTCGGGCACTCGCCTTTAACAAACCGGTCGGGTAAAAACATATTTCTCACAGGATCGTACAATTGCTCGATACCTCGCACTGCAATGAGTCCCGCCGCTTTAAGCTTGCTATAAATATTTTCTGAAAAATGACGAGTCTCAGACGAATGCGTACTGTAATAATTATCAAACTGGATATGAAAACCAGTAAAATCAACCAAATGCTCATCGTGTACCCGCGCAATTAATGCCTCAGGTGTAATGCCTTCTTTTTCAGCACGTAACATGATGGGAGTGCCATGTGTATCATCCGCACAAACATAATAAACCGTATGTCCGCGCATTTTCTGAAAACGTACCCATATATCCGTTTGAATATATTCAATCAAATGGCCCAAATGGATGCTGCCATTGGCATATGGCAACGCGGATGTAACCAGAATTTTTCGCTTGTTCATTAACTTTAAGAAACCAGATTGGGTAAGAGCTAATTGTAACAAACTGTGTGCGCATTCCTGATATTTGTTACCATCCATTTATTCAATTGTTAATTTTTGACGAGCAGCAAAAAGGAGTTAGTAGTGACCATTTCTGAGCAGCAAATACAGTCTGTACTACAGCAGACTATCGATCCAACCACGGATAAGGATTACATTACCACTCAGGCAGTGCGCAATATTCGAATTGATCAGAATAATGTATTCATTGAAATAGAACTGGGCTATCCGGCAAATAGCGTAAAAGATAACATCCAGAAACAGATTACTGCAGCATTGAAATCAATACCGGGTATTGGAAATATTCAGGTTGCGGTCAACAGCAAAATTATTCCCCATAGCGTACAACGGGGCGTTAAGCTTGTCCCTGGTGTTAAAAATATCATTGCCGTGGCATCCGGCAAAGGCGGTGTCGGAAAATCGGCGACAGCAGTCAATTTGGCTTTGGCATTAGCGGCAGAAGGCGCCTCAGTGGGTATTCTAGATGCAGACATTTATGGCCCATCACAACCCCAAATGCTGGGAATAACCGGTCACCCGGAATCTCTTGATGGCAAAACTATGGAGCCTGTTCAGGCGCATGGTATCCAAGCGATGTCGATTGGATTGCTCATTGATGTAGAAACTCCTATGGTTTGGCGCGGTCCGATGGTTACCCAGGCTTTGCAACAATTGTTGAACGATACCCATTGGAAAGACTTGGATTATTTAATTGTTGATTTACCCCCCGGTACAGGTGATATTCAGTTAACACTCGCACAAAAAATACCTGTCACTGGTGCTGTTATTGTCACTACACCTCAAGATATCGCCTTGCTTGATGCCCGCAAGGGATTAAAAATGTTTGAGAAAGTAGGCATCCCGATTTTGGGCATTATAGAGAACATGAGTACACATACCTGCTCTCAATGTGGACACACAGAACCCATATTTGGAACCGGGGGCGGTAAAAGGATGTGTCAGGATTACGATGTGGAATTTCTCGGCGCGCTACCACTTGATATAAAAATCCGCGAACATACTGACAGGGGAAAACCCAGCGTGGTCGCTGAGCCTGAAGGGAAAATAGCCGAAATATACCGGATGATTGCTCGTCGAATCGCGGTTAAAGTAGCCGAATCTGCGGAAGATCATTCAGAATTGCTCGCCAGAATCGTAATGGAAGATAACTAAAAAGGTTAAAGAATGACGATTAAATCAGATAAGTGGATACGCCGCATGGTACAAGAGCATGGCATGATCGAACCATTCGAATCTGATCAGATTCGCCAGAAGAATGACCAACGGATTGTTTCCTACGGCACTTCAAGCTATGGCTACGACATCCGCTGCTCAGATGAATTTAAGCTATTTACCAATATTAATTCCACCATTGTAGACCCCAAAAATTTTGATTCCAACTCGTTTATTGATGTCAAAAGTGATATTTGTATCATTCCACCCAATTCCTTTGCATTGGCTCGCACCGTTGAATATTTCCGTATTCCACGTAATATATTGACCATTTGTTTAGGCAAATCAACTTATGCCCGTTGCGGCATCATCGTCAATGTCACCCCTTTTGAACCAGAATGGGAAGGTTATGTTACCTTGGAATTTTCCAATACCACTCCCCTACCCGCCAAAATCTATGCCAATGAAGGCGTCGCACAAGTTATTTTCTTTGAGTCTGACGAGATATGTGAAACTTCGTACAAGGATCGGGGCGGGAAATACCAGGGGCAACAGGGTGTGACTCTGCCAAAAATCTAATGGCACATTTACCGGAGCGATATAATTATTTCTCCGAATCAGGGATATATCGATATTTGTGCAACTATTAACTATAAGTTAAAGTAAATTTCAGAACTTTAAAGCTATAAAATTGCCTTCAAAGTGATTGAAAAATATCATAATAATATTATTGCTTGCGCATTAAATTGTAACCTACTGTTTATTATAATTAATAATTGATGTTTTTTATGAAAATAAATTAAAAAAACACTTGATTCCCCAGAAATGGGGACTATAATGCGTGCAAATTAAATCCATGTGAATTCACATATAAGGGGGTCATCATGATAAGTATTAAGAACTCTTTTGCTCCAGCTGATCTGGTCAATATTCATATTCCTGTTACGTAGCCATTTTTAAAGGAAGACACTCATGCGTACATTCTCCTCTACACTTAAAAAATCCGATCAACCTGAAGTTTTATTTGACACTCACCCTGAAATCAGTCTGGATTTTAAGCATGTCCAGAATGAATTGAGAAAAGGCTACCAACGCCCTTTTTTATTAGTCGACAGTCATATTATCCGACAAAAAACTCGCCGCTTTAAAGCCGTATTGCCACGAGTTCATCCACATTATGCAGTTAAAGCCAACCCCGATCATCGTGTGTTAAAAACACTGATTGAAGAAGGTGCTGGCTTTGAGATTGCTTCTATAGCCGAGCTTGATTTGTTACTAAAGCTGGGGGTGCCGGCTGCTGAAATATTTTATAGTAATCCGATAAAATCTCGTGCTTACCTCGAATACGCTGCGGCTAAAGGGGTTGAATGGTATGTTATTGATAGTATAGAAGAGTTACGCAAGATCGTAAGTGTCAAGCCAGATGCCAAGATGTATTTGCGCATTGATACACCTAACATCGGCAGTGATTGGCCACTAGCGGGTAAATTTGGAACACATCTTGCAGATATCAACGAGATCATTTATGAAGCTGCAAAGCTCAAGGCAGATTTGGCTGGGGTAACATTTCACGTAGGCTCGCAGTGTCGTAACCCTCAAAATTGGCGAGTTGGCATTGAGCGTGCAAAAAAAGTTTTTGCTGATATGAAACTTTCTGGTTTAAATCCTCGATTACTTAACATCGGAGGAGGTTATCCGGTACGCCATACCAAACCGATCCCTTCTATTGAAATCATCGCTGGGATTATCAATGCTGCCATCGCTGATTTACCTGATCATATCCACATTATGGCGGAACCTGGCCGTTATTTGGTATCTGATTCAGCCTATTTTATTTGTCGAGTTGTGGGTACTGCAACCCGCAATGGGAAACGATGGATGTATTGGGATGCAGGCATGTTTGGAGGTGTCATCGAAATGACGGAAGGTCTGCGCTATGAAATCCTCACCGATCGGAAAGGCAATAATATTCCTTGGTCTATCGCTGGTCCAACTTGTGATTCAGTAGACATTTTAATGCATGACGCAATGTTACCGAATGACATACAGGAAGGAGATTTCATTTATATACCGAATGCGGGTGCCTATACCACTGCTTATGCAAGCAATTTTAATGGCTTTCCTTTACCCGATGTTAAAGTAATATAAATATTTGTTAGCACATCTATAAGTCAATAATCTTAAATAAAAATGGTGAAATGGAGGGAGCAATACTCGTTTCACCATTTTTATATGCTTACTTGAGTACCGGAAATACCTCAAAACTTTTGAGTCAGGTTTTACGGTCAAGTATTACAAAATGATATTCCATATTGTTATTGCTTTCAGAGAAATGCTTATCACGTTGAATCTCTTCCCAATCGTTAGCGTTAAACTCCGGGAAAAAAGTATCCCCCTCGAAATCTTTCTGAATTTCCGTAATATACATTCTCTGACAGTGCCTTAGTGTTTGCCGATAAAGCTTTTCACCTCCAATGATAAAACTTTCATTGTTTGGCGTACTGGTTTCCTCACATATCTGTAAAGCATCTTCAACCGAATTGACGACAATAGCCCCGGGTGCTTCGAAACTTGTTTGATGAGTAATAATAATATTGGCCCTGCCCGGTAAGGGCCGGCCGATAGATTCATAAGTTTTACGTCCCATCACAATGGTATGACCCATTGTCAGGAATTTAAAATGTTTTAAATCGGCCGGCAAGCGCCAGGGTAACTTATTGCTCTGGCCAATCACCCGATTCCTAGCCATCGCCACCAGTATGGATAAACGTAATGATGTCATACAGCTACCGGTGCTTTAATAGCTGGATGAGGATCATAATTTTCCAATATAAAGTCTTCATACCTAAAATCCAGTATTTCTCGTATGTTTGGGTTTAATTTCATGCTTGGCAATGATCTAGGATCACGCTTCAATTGCTCATGGGCTTGTTCAAGATGATTGAGATAAAGATGTGCATCACCAAAGGTGTGTACAAAATCCCCCGGTTTAAGATTGCACACTTGAGCCATCATCAAAGTAAGCAATGCATACGATGCGATATTAAAAGGAACACCTAAGAAAATATCAGCGCTCCGCTGATAAAGTTGGCACGACAATCGATTATCTGCCACATAAAACTGAAAAAGAGCATGGCATGGCGGTAATTTCATTTTATGTAAATCACCCACATTCCATGAAGAAACGAGTATGCGCCGTGAGTCAGGTATATTCTTAATCTGCTCAATAACTTGCTTCAATTGATCAATGCGATGACCGTCTGACGTTGCCCAAGACCGCCATTGGTGCCCATATATAGGACCAAGATCACCATTCTGATCAGCCCATTCATCCCATATTGTTACCCCTTGCTTACGAAGGTAATTGATATTGGTATCACCTTGCAAGAACCATAAAAGTTCATGAATGATGGATTTTAAATGGCATTTTTTAGTTGTCACCAAGGGGAAGCCATCCGCTAGATTAAAGCGCATTTGGTAGCCAAAAATTGATAGCGTGCCAGTGCCCGTCCGATCTGTTTTCTGATACCCACGATTAATAACATGCTGCATTAGCTCGAGATATTGATGCATTATTATTTGTGAAACTCCCTATTAAAACCAAAAACCAGAATAAATGTGTCCGTCGAAGGCTATGTCAGCCACAATGCACATAAGACGTATATAATAGCAATATTATCAGCAATCATTCTTCATGCAATGACTCCCGATATAGTCATCCAAGAAATAATATTTGACAGGAAAGCTTTCAATGCTGGCATCACTTTTCCAGAATATATCACCTATTGATCAATCTATTAAAGCGTCACATATTCTCGTAATACTTCCTCTATTAGAAAAACTACCCAAGAAATACAATGTTCCTGGTGAAGGGTCACTGGAAAAACTACTGTCGCGGCGCGAAATGAAATTGACTGATCTCAGTGATACTCCGGTCAGTGCCAATCTTGAAGATGGCGGATTATGTACCTGGGTTATGGTTGATACTGACAATTCCATATTCTGTCAACAAACTTCCATACGTAAAGCACTAAAATTATTGCTCATAGAAAATCCTTCTGAAATGCATATCGCTGTTTATGGAACAGCGCATCAGAAGAAGATTTTTTCTGAATTGGCTGTATATACCACTTGGGTTAATGGAGCTGTGCTGCCTGTCAGGAAAAACAAACCTATCAGAAAATCACTGACTAAAATTTTTCTATATGGCTATAAGGATATTGAGAACTTTACATTACAACGCGCAATGGCAGAGGGAAATTTATTAGCTCGTGGCTTAACTGTATTACCGGCAAATGAGTTAACACCAAAAACCTATCGTCAGCAAATTAAGAAACTGGCCGAAAACGAAGGTTGGGAATACCAGGAATTTGATTTTAGTAAATTAAAAGAAATGGGAGCAGGTGCCTTTGTTGCAGTGGCACAAGGCAGTGATCCCGACGACGCTGCCATTGTCCATCTACAACATAAATGTAGAAAAAATCCTCCGCAAAAAAATATTGCTATCGTCGGTAAAGGCATATGTTTCGATACAGGTGGTCATAATTTAAAACCGCCACGCTATATGCATGGAATGCACGAAGATATGAATGGCTCCGCAGTGGCATTAGGTATTTTACTTGCCGCAACACGAGCTGAAATCCCAATCCAGATTGATTGCTGGCTTGCGATCGCACAAAACCATATCAGTCCGCATGCCTATAAGCAGAATGACATCGTTTCAGCATTGAACGGATTATCAATTGAAATAGTCCATACGGATGCCGAAGGGCGTATGGTTCTAGCGGATACCTTGACATTAGCAGCTAAATTGAAACCTGATTTGATAATCGATTTCGCCACACTAACTGGCAGCATGAAAACAGCTTTGGGATCACGTTATAGTGGTGTTTTTAGTAATCGTGACGACTTATCCCAAAAGGCCATTTCCGCAGGCAAAAAAAGCGGTGAGCGCGTTTGTGTTTTTCCGATGGATTCTGATTATGAAGAAAGTCTTGAAAGCAATATTGCAGATATTAAACAATGTGAACTAGGTGGAGAATTTGATCATATTCTCGCTGCCTGTTTTCTGCGACGATTTGTTAACAATACGCCTTGGTTACATATGGATTTATCAGCCAGTAGCCATAAAGATGGTTTAGGAGCTGTCGATAGTGAAGTCACTGGATTTGGTGTTAGTTGGGCTATTGAATTTCTCAAAGATATTTGATTAATGCTAATATCCCTTGGATATATGCTTAGCTTTTCATAATTACCAGCTTCTGTCCAATTGATAAGTTTTCATTACTATTGTTCCACAATTTAATTTGATTAACCGTTGTGCCATATCGTCTTGCGATTTCATATAAAGTATCGCCTTTTTTTACGATATAAACTCTTGATTGATAATTTTGTAATTGCTTTTTCTTTTGCGCGGCATTACCGGCATGAACTTCCATCATAGTCTGTGGAACCAGTATTTTTTGCCCAAGGGTAAGATTCTTATTTCGAGCGATGCCGTTGATTGCCTGTAATTGCTTTACAGTAGTGCGATGACGAGCCGCAATCTCTTTGATATTTTCACCTTTCTTGACGTGATAAATGTGCCATGAGACTCTCGGGTCTTGGTAAGTTTCTAGATTTCTTAAAAAGATCCCTTTATTATTTTTAGGTAACAATAAAGTACGAGGCTCATCAAGCACTTTAATGACATAACGATTATAGGCTGGATTTAAAGCATTGAATTCAACTTCTGAGATATTGGCAAGGCGGGTAACTAGTGAGATATCGATATGTTCATGCACTTTGACTTTGTCAAAATACGGTCGGTTTGGTATCGGTTGAAGCTGTATACCATATTTTCTAGAATTAGCAATAATGTCTTTAATTGCCAATAATCTGTATACGTAATACTTGGCTTCGATCGGAAGGTTTAGATCGTAAAAGCTGATTGATCTTTTCTTATGAGAATTCCTGGTTAATGCTTTATTTATCGCACCTTCGCCTAAGTTGTATGCCGCTATGGCCAGCTTCCAATTATCAAACTTTCGATAAAGATACTGCAAATAATCAAGTGCAGCTTCGGTTGATGCAATAATATCACGGCGATCATCATGCCATACATTTTGTGCCAAACCTAAGGTTTTTCCCGTTGCCGGTATAAATTGCCATAAACCTGCAGCTTGACTATTTGATTTAACCAGGGGGTTATACGCACTTTCAATCACTGGCAGCAATGCAATTTCCATGGGCATACCACGACGCTCAACCTCCTCCACGACATAATATAAATACCGCTCACTACTCGCAATTATACGGTTGAGCATTTGCGGATTCTGAGCATAAGGAGCTTCAAGCTTACGTATTGCTTTACTATCCGGAGGCAATGCTAATGCAAATCCGTTTCGTATCCGGTCCCACAAATTTGCATAATATTGGGCTTGATTTTGTGCTAATTTATCTGCCAATACATCAAATGATATAAGTGAACAAGCCCAAAAAAGTATAGATATTAGTAAAACAAACAGTCCATTTCTTTTTAGAATCATGTATATAAGTTATATATTATCTTCATACTGACTGACAGGATATATAAAATTTATATTTTTGCAAACTGTTTTTTCATGATCTGACGCGAATTAGACCCAAAATCAATATATTAAGTTATATAAACTTTATATCAAAAAGTCCGCTGTGAATTATTTCCGGATATTTGATTGACTATCAAATTCCTGAAGCAAAATAGCTGGTTTAGGTTGCCATCCTTTTTTCCGGTAATCAACGGTAACGTTAGTAAAAATCCCGCCACGCACATAAAAATGTGCAGTCAGTCGAATATATCTCGGCTTTACAGCAGCAACGAGATCATCAAGAATTTTGTTTGTCACCGCCTCATGGAAGACACCTTCGTTTCGATATGACCAACTATAAAGTTTAAGGCTCTTAAGTTCAATACACTTCTTGTCTGGAATATAATCCAGAATTAGGGTTGCAAAATCAGGTTGTCCGGTTTTTGGACATAAACACGTAAATTCCGGAATTTCCATATGGATATGATAATCCCGATCTATAAAAGAATTCGGAAAAGTGTCAAGAATCTTCTCGGGCTTGTTAGTCATTCTTCATGCTCATTTTTAGATTAATTCAGCTACAATGATATCTCACTCTATGAGATTTCTTAACTGTCTATTATAGCTGCCTTATCTTCTAAACAAAAAATTGCGCTTAACCCACATTAAACTTGCTGGTTTTAAATCCTTTGTAGATCCGACTGTAATTCCTGTTTCCCAGGATCTGGTCGGTATAGTCGGTCCCAATGGTTGCGGAAAATCAAACATCATCGATGCTGTACGATGGGTTTTAGGTGAATCCAAGGCATCTGCTTTACGCGGCGACTCCATGCAAGATGTTATTTTTGCGGGATCAAATAATCGGAAAACAGTTGGCCGCGCCAGCGTTGAAATCGTTTTTGACAATAATTCAGGCAAAACTACTGGACACTGGTCGAACTATACCGAAATTGCAATCAAGCGAGTTATCCACCGTGATGGTATTTCAACTTATTACGTTAATAATCTTCAAGTGCGCCGACGTGATATTTCCGATATTTTTCTAGGTACAGGGGTTGGTGGTCGTGGTTACGCTATTATTGAGCAAGGCATGATTTCACGGATCATCGAAGCAAAGCCACAAGAATTAAGAAATTTTCTGGAAGAAGCCGCCGGAATCTCTCAATATCGAGAAAGAAGACAAGAAACTTCCTCACGTCTTGTAGAGACCCGGAAGAATCTAACTCGCCTGGAAGATATTTGTCAGGAGTTAAAAACCCAACTGCAACATCTGGAAATACAGGCAGAAATCGCTAGGAAGTATAAATTACTGCAAGAAAAATTGCGTATATCACAATCTTTGCTATGGCTGCAGCGGAAAGATGAAGCTATTAACCAACGCACTCATGCGGAAAGAGAAATTCAGAGACTGGAAACTGAATTAGAAATTGTGATTTCAGATCAGCGCCATGCCGAAGAAAAATATGAAGAGACCCGTGTAAAAGAATATGCTATCAGCAACAAACTACTCCAAGTGCAGGGACAACTTTATGCTACTGATGCCGAAATAGGACGTCTTGAGCAGGAAATAAGTTACCTGAGAAACAATAGTGAACGTTTAGCACAACAAATTCATGGGATTGAAAACCAACTAGAAAAAAACAGTCAGTTAAAAGAAATCACATTAGAAAGCTTGACCCATTGGCATCATGAAAAAACAGAAGCCGAATTAACTCATGAAGTAAGTATTCATAAGAATGATGAAGCGTGCAAGAATCTGCCTCGGATTGAAGCGGATTTTCTCAGTTATCAGGAGGAATTAAACCGGCACCGGCATCATCTTCTTTTAACCGAACAGGCCAATCAACTTGAAGACAGCCATCTCTCTCATGCCATCAAAAATATCCAGCAGCTTAAAGCACGTTATTCACGCTTATCAGGGGAGCAGAATGAGCTGGCATCAATCGATGATTCACAATTAACCGCGTTACAGCTTAAGATAACTCATGCTGAGCTTGTCTTAAAGGAAGAGAACCAAAAGTATCAGGCTATAGAAAGTCAATTATCCGCTGCAGTTCAACTTAAGCAACAGATCGAGAGTGAAAATCAAGAACTGCAGCATGCTTTATCACAAGCAATGGCTCGCTTCAATGCATTGCAGGATCTGCAACAAAAGCTAGAAAACAATCAGAATTTGAGTGTTTGGTTGAATCATCACCAATTGGATGTTTTACCGCGCTTATGGCAAAAAATACAAATTCAACCTGAATGGGAAAACGCCTTAGAAGCTGTTTTACGCGAAAAACTTAATAGCATTGAAGTTGATCAACTGGATTTAATCCAAAACTGGACAAATGATTTACCATCGGGAAAATGGAGTATCTTTGAGAAAACCAAACCCATGTTATCGGATATTGACCGACAATCAGCATCCATTCATCTAAGCCGCAACAAATTACTTACCTATGTGACGGTCAATCAATCTGAGATCCAATATGTATTGGAAGATTGGTTAAGTCAAATATACGTAATAGCCGATATCCAAGAAGGCCTTATAAAAAAATCAACTTTAAATCCGGGCGAAATACTGGTTACTCGCCAAGGACATCTGATTACGCGTAATAGCATCACCTTTTATGCACCTGATTCACAATTACACGGGGTCTTGTCAAGGCAACAAGAACTTAGAAATATACAAATAGAGATTGATCAGTTTGAGTCTCTACTTCATAAGCAGAAAAAACTATTAGAAAAGGCTGAAGAGCAATACATTAAATTAAATGAGGCGATTCAAGAATCGAACGAGACTAACAAGCAAATACAGCAACAACGACATGATTTACAACTTGAAATAGTTAAGCTTTCACAGATTACCGAACGTGTGACTCACCGTAAGGATCAGATCAATTTTGAATTAACCGAAATCAAGCAAGCATTGGACAGCGAGATTGCACTACAGGAAGCTGCTAAAGTAAAATCCCTAAAAAATCTTGAGCAAATTGATCAGTTAAAGAAACATACTCAACAAGCTCAACTTAACTGGGAGGCAGTAAATCATTTATTGATAAATCAGCGACAAAACATACAGCAGTCAATAAAAGAAATGCAAGAAGCTGCATATTATGTCAGCACATGTCATAATAAAATCAATGAAATAGAACATAATGTAAAATCTATCAATGAAGATTTACAGGAACTGGTGGAAAGCCGTACCACGTTACTCAAAGATAAAGAGAACCTGGATGAAATTCCGTTAAATCAACAACTAGAGGCTGCTCAGGCACAAAGAAAATCAATTGAACAAGCCGCAATGCAAGCACGACATGAAGTTGAAGACACCGCGCACTACCTGCGGGAGATAGAAAATGCACGCATGGTATGCGAACAGAAATCGTATTCATTAAGAGATACCATTAACCAATTCCGGCTTAAGGAACAAGCAGCTAATATTACAATTAATCAGTTTGATGAACTGATCAATGAGGCGAAAATTGATACAGAATCACTACTGCCGCTATTAGATAAAAAGCATATTACAGCATTACAATCGGAGATTAATCGAGTTAGCTCAGAAATCACTTCATTGGGCTCTGTAAATCTTGCTGCTTTGGAAGAACTCGAGATCGCTCGCATACGTGAATCCAGCTTACTGATACAATTGCAGGATTTGAACGAAGCTATTGCAACTTTGGAAAACGTTATCCAGCAAATTGATCGGGAAACTCAGTTACGGCTGCAAGAAACTTTTGATTTGGTCAATAATTATTTAAGCGAAATCTTTCCTGTTATATTTACTGGCGGGCAAGCCAAGCTTGAACTTTATGACGGCACGATACCGGATGCAGGTTTACGGCTAATGGCGCAACCGCCGGGAAAAAAGAATAGCTCTATCCATTTATTATCTGGAGGAGAAAAGGCTCTAACGGCACTGGCACTCATCTTCTCATTATTTCGACTGAATCCTGCGCCATTTTGCTTACTGGATGAAGTAGATGCTCCTCTTGATGATAGTAATACAGGCCGTTTTTGTGAGTTAGTGAAAAATATGTCAAAGCAAACTCAATTTGTATTTATTAGCCATAATAAAATCACCATGGAGATGGCTCAGCAATTAATTGGCGTTACAATGCAGGAACAAGGTGTATCAAGAATAGTGGCTGTTGATATCTCAAGTGCCCTTAAGATGGGGAAACGGGATAAACAGCCTATACTCTAAGTGATTGTGGTTGATCATATAAAGCTGACGTGATCTAATTTGTATGCTTTACATAAAGATACTTTAGGAGATAGCAAGGAGATAATATGGATATATTGAATATGAGTGACTTGCAGATAAGTTTGATTATCATTGGCATCATAGTTATCGCCGGTGTCGCTGTCTTCAACTGGTTGCAACAACTACGTTATCGCCGTAAAGTACAAGCAGCATTTGATCATAAACACGATGATATACTTTTAGATTCCTATAATCCTGAAGAAATTGTTCAGCGAATTGAACCGAAATTTAATAAAACCCCAATATCCGATATCCAATCGGATCCATTTACACAAATTGATTCATCCATTTTACAGCGTGAAGCTAAAAAAACATCGATTACACCCAACCCGTCGATCAATACACCGTTAAGCACACCTATAAATTCATCGCCACCCTCGCCCCTATTAGATTATGACAACAATACGAATTACATTGTTAACATTAGATCAGAATCTATTATTGCTAATACCTATATCGCTAAATTATTGCAAAGAAAATTTGATTTTGGGAAACCTGTTTGCTGGCTCGGTCAACGGCATAAAAACGAACCATGGGAAGAAATAACCAATGAAACTAATGTCGATAGTGACGGTTACATACATTTAAAAGGCTGTCTGCAACTTGCTGACAGAACCGGCCCTATCAGTGAAATCAATTTATCTAAATTCAGGGACTTGGTACAAGATTTTGCTACGCAGATGCATGCTGCGACAGATTGCCCGGATATTGTCAGTACGCATGAGAAAGCCGTAATACTCGATAAATTCTGCGCTGAAGTGGACGTAATGATCGGTATTAATATTATTAGTAAAGATGATGGAGCATTTGTTGGAACCAAGATTCGCGCACTAGCGGAAGCTTCTGGATTCAAACTTGAATCAGAAGGATTATTCAAATATCGTGATGACAATAATAATGTTTTATTTACGCTGAGTAATTATGAGTCCCCTCAATTCCTGCCGGAAAACATGAAATCACTGACAACTCACGGCGTAACTTTCTTGTTGGATGTTCCAAGAGTTGCGCATGGAGAAAGAGTATTCGATCAAATGACCCATCTCGCAAAAATCTTCTCTAATACGCTTGGCGGCATTATGGTTGATGACAATCGTGTTCCATTGAGCGATAGTGGAATCCTGAGAAGCAAGCAGCAATTAGTCGAAATACAATCCACAATGAAAAAGAATCATATTAATGCAGGCAGCGCAAATGCCTTGCGTCTGTTCGTATAAGTAAAATCCTTTGGACCTGAAAAATTAAAAATAGCTGCTTAAGTATCCGCAACCATTACAACTGATATAATTATCATCAGTAAGTTATGTTATATAACATAGGGTTAACAGAATTTATTAGCTTCAATTGTGGAATAGTCGATTGCGGCCGTAAATATCAAGTAATGTAATAGAATGATTACACGTTATATGTAATAAATTTTTAGGGGATATGAATGGATCAATCTTCAAAGACGGAACAACCTTTCTCACCTATTGAAGTCAATCTTGAATCAGGAAAAGATTACTACTGGTGCGCCTGCGGCCGTAGTAAATCCCAACCTTTTTGTGATGGTTCTCATAAAAATACTAATTTCACACCTAAAAAATTTAAAATTCCAGAGAGTAAAGCAGTTTGGCTATGTACCTGTAAAAAAACCAATAATGCTCCTTTTTGTGATGGCACTCATCGTAAGCTGTAATATTATTGCAACCAACAATACTTTCACCAAAATGCAATCGAACGGCACCGCCGGAATAAGTGAATTAAAATTTTGGCTATCAATTAACCCTTTAATGGTTCAAAATGTAGCGTATCCATGGAAACAGAATTAAAGTCTCTAGAAGAAAAAATTTTTCTGCTTTTACGCTTGTACCAGGATATGCGCATGGAGAATAATGAGTTACGTAAAGAGCTTGCAGATACTTATGCTCAGAATGAGAAATTGAATGAGAAAATTTACGTTGCGGCTGATCGGCTTGAAACTCTTCTATTGAATATGCCGGATGATGAGTAATAAGACATTAAATATTCATGTAATGGGCCGTGAGTTTTGTATCACCTGTCCTGATGAGGAGCAAGAAGAAATTCAGCTTGCCGCAGCTTACCTGGACAGAAAAACTCAAGAAATCAAAGCAGAAGGAAAAGTTATAGGCTCTGATCGCGTCGCAATCATCGCAGCTTTGGGCATTGCACATGAATTACTTACGCTACGTGATGGAATCGGTTATGACATGGATGGATTTAGGCGTAGAATTGTATCCTTAAGAAAGAAAGTTGATGAAACAATGATCGAGAAATAAAATCAGGACTGGATATATAAGTTTAATCCCTGCGGTGTTTGTTAAGACCTTTATTCTTTGAACCAATTATTAGAAAATGGTTGTGGACTTTAGTGATAGTGGTGTGCGCATTCATATTGGATGTGCCCGAAATATCCGTGAAACAACCGCCTTGGACCTTATGGTTCAAGAAAATGGTCTGACGGCATTAGTGGGGAGCTTCTACAGGGCAAGTAATGTTTTGTTACGTTTCTTGCCCTTTTAATTTATCTCTTGAAATTTAATATATTACGGTTATTTCGCCATGCCTCGAGGCGATAAAGCTAAGTCGGCTTTCTATCCAAAAACATTCCTGTTTGATATTGGCCGTGTTTTACTCAATTTTGATTTTGAATCATCCCTTACCAAGCTGATACCAGAAAGTATCGGCAACCCAAAAGAACGTATTCAACGCGTACTTGAGCAAAAAGATACGCTAGAAACCGGATTGATCGACCCGATCAATTATGCTAATTGGGCACTGCAGACTCTTGGAAGCAATGCTCCATTAAACCAGTTTTATCATACATGGCAACAAATTTTTACTGTCAATGAGCCCATGTGGCGTTGCGTCCGTCAACTTGCCTATAAAGGACATTCGTTGATGCTGATTTCGAATATCAGCGCAATCCACTGCCCCTGGATATTTACTGCTTACCCTGAATTCTCTTATTTTGGGCATAAAGTTTTATCCTTTGAGATCGGTATGCTGAAACCGGAATTAGCTATCTATCAATATGCTATCAACACGTATCAGCTTGATCCGGCATCGATCATTTATATCGACGATCAGCCGCAAAATATTGCATCGGGGGAAAAACTGGGTTTTCAATGCTGGCAATATGATTTGAATCATCACCAAGTTTTTGAAATATGGCTTGAAAAAATCTTAGCAACAGATTGACTTAAAGCTTTTTATCCATCGAATCAAATTTCATGTTTTCCAATGTGGCAGCCTCACTTTCTGTACAGGCCATATCAACATATTGATCAATCAATATAAAGTTATCTTTCTTCCAGAAAATGTTCAACCATCGCTTGCTTGTGTTCTATTTGACCAAATGAAACATCTTTTAATTGGCCTTTGCGATCAAACAGAATGCAGGATGGTGTTCCTTGCAAAGCAAAGCGTTCAAAAGTCTCTGCTTTCATAGACTTTTGTTCCATATAATGCCTGACTTGCTGAAGCACAGATTTCTTTTGCTCACCACTAAACTTCTCAAATTCGGGGAGAAATTCACGTGCATAATGTAATACTCTCGCATCAGTTACAGGTTCAGTTTCAACCACTACACGATCCATCCCAACCGCAAAAGGTATTTTCCACTGAAGCTTGCCCTGGGATAACATGCCATATTGATTGAGCGCTTTAAGTGTTTGACCTATCACTTCGCCTGTTTCAACCAATTTCCGTAAATTCTCAAGTGTATTTTTATCATAATCTTCAAATGCGGTAGCCAAACCAATGACAACCAATCCCTTGTGCGCATATTTATTATGCAAATCAACTGCCTTAGGGAGAGAGTAAATAAAACAACCAGGGCAATTAACTTGAAAAACCTCGATCAACACGACCGAGCCGATCAGGTCGCTGAGTGTAATTGGTCCGCCTTGCACCCAAGTATCAACTGTAATATCAGAAAGTAAGTGATTATTCATGGTTAAAATAGTTAGAATGAGCAAAAAACCTGGAATATTACAGAAGTTAGGGATTATATTGCAGGATTTTG
>CAKKRO010000012.1:0-2183 GCA_919902625.1 Nitrosomonadaceae bacterium | reverse complement strand
ATGAGCAAAAAACCTGGAATATTACAGAAGTTAGGGATTATATTGCAGGATTTTGATTAAAAATAGCCTATTTATTACAAAGAACTCATTGAAAGCATTTAAATTAAATCTTCAATTCAAAGCTAGAATTGCCTTAAACATGACAGCCTATCAAGAAAATGCGTTACTGGTTAATGAAATCAGAGCCTGCTGAATTCAGTATTGATGATTTTGCAGCACTGCCGAGCCAAACAATTGCGTGGGAAGGCGTGCGTAATTATCAATCGCGCAATTTTATGCATCATCAAATGAATATTGGCGACCAGGCCTTCTTCTATCATTCCTGTTGCAAGAATCCCGGTATAACGGGAGTTGCGATCATCAGCAAACCGGCTTATCCGGATGCCACGCAATTTAATACCCAAAGCAGGTATTTCGATCCTAAAGCAACGGAAAACAATCCGCGCTGGTTTAATGTTGAAATCACCCTGGTAAAAAGAACCCGCCTCATTCCGATCAAGGAACTCAGGCAATATCCCGATTTGCACAGAATGCGGGTGCTGCAGACAGGCAACCGCCTGTCGATCACCCCGGTTGACCCGGCAGAATGGCAATTCATTATGAGCATCCTGTAATGCGATCGAATTTCTTTTATCGAGGCTGAACCATGGAATGGTGGCTGATTTATCTGCTAACCGGCGCGTTTGTAGGTTTCTTCGCCGGTTTACTCGGCATCGGCGGCGGACTCATCATCGTGCCCATGCTGATCACCGCATTCACCATCCAGGAATTTCCCGCCGATCGCATCATCCATCTGGCGCTCGGCACCACGATGGCCACCATCATTTTCACCTCGGCTGCCAGCCTGCGCACGCATCACCAGCATGGCGCGGTGGACTGGCAGATCGTCAAAAATATCACACCAGGCATTCTTCTCGGCACTTTCGGCGGAGCCACCCTGGCGGGCTCGATGACGGGCCAGTTGCTAAGCCTTATTTTTGTCATTTTCATCTTTTACGCCGCCACGCAAATGCTGCTGCAATTCCGCCCCAGCCCGATGTTCCAGTTACCCGGCAAAACCGGCATGTTGCTCGCCGGTGGCATAATCGGCGCACTCTCCAGCCTGGTTGCCATCGGCGGCGGATTATTGTCCGTGCCATTTCTGACTTTGTGCAAAATCAAACTGCAACATGCCATCGGCACCGCCGCCGCCATTGGTTTTCCCATTGCACTGGCGGGCACCGCCGGTTATATCGCCAATGGCTACCTGCAAGCGGAAGCGCTGCCAGAATATAGTCTCGGTTATGTGTATTTACCGGCATTAATCTGGCTGGTATCCGCCAGCATGCTGACCGCACCGCTCGGCGCAAAGCTCACCCACTCCACCCAAACCGCCATTCTACGAACGATCTTCGTTGTGCTGCTATATGGCCTGGGCATCAGGATGCTGATGAGCTTATTCTAATTGGCGAAAGAGCGAGATTCCGGTGTGCAAATGAGCGCCTTGTAGCCATTTTTAACAGTGAAATTGCATTTGCAACAGGATTCCAACGACCTACAAAGGTTTCAATCGCTTCAGATCGCGATAAAAATTTTCATGCGAGCCAAGTGTGAGTAATTTGATTGTCTCTTGATCAAGGATACGATAGGACAGCAGATACAACTGGTTGGATAAACTAAACTTGTAGATTCTGATGCCGGCCAGATCGCCTATTTTTTCTTCCCCAATCTCAGGGTTAGCGATGATGGAACGAACGGCCACATCGAGACCAGTTTTTTGCTGCTTATGCAGTTTCTTGGCAGTACGTTCGAATGAAGGTGTGACCAGTAAACGCATCAGTCAAACTTGTATTCACCGGCCGGTTCTTCCAAATCGGCAATCATGATTTGGCGGATCATGGCAAAAGGCAAATCAGGATTTTCTTCGGCAATTTTTCCGATTCTTGACCAATACTCAATTTGTTTGGGTATTGAGCGGTGCTCGATCAGTGCATACTGCTTGGCCTGATTAACAAGGTTTTCAGGTAATTTGACATTGACTGACATAGTGGCGATCTCTTCTTTTCACAGGAGGAGCTATTCTAGTCCATTAAGATCTTAAATGGAACCTCTGACTCCTGGATGGCGCAGGCTTATCCAGGCTACTGCTCTTCGAATTCACTCTTGGCAATGCCTGACTGGCGAATGATGGATTGAACTGTTCC
>CAKKRO010000011.1 GCA_919902625.1 Nitrosomonadaceae bacterium | reverse complement strand
ATTGGGTCTTTATCTTTCATTTTTCTGGAGAATCCTATGAAAAAAAGCATATTATCGATTTTGTGTGCAGTATCATTATTTGCCTCAGCAGTGCCATCAGCATTTGCCGATAAAGTTGCCGTGGCAGGGGATCTGGTGTTTATAGCCAATGGTAGCGTGACCGTAAAAAATATTTCTGATGGATTGGCTAATCAATGCCTGGCAAGCCCTTTGGTGGATATACTCGGCAATCCGGTTGCAAATGCGACGGATATCGTTATTGAAGGCAGTAACGCAATTGTTACCGCATCGGCAACTGTAGAGGGTGTTTCTACTACGGATGCGGTCATTGTTGATATTTCCAGTTGTTTAACTGCACAAGCGACCGTTCCCGTGACAGAGTGTATTTCCACTGTAGATCTGAATGAAGGCTTGCTGATTATTCCTTGTGTTGAAGTTGATGGAAAGGTCGTGACTGTTCATATGGAACAAAGAGGAAACTCATCAAATTGGGAAGTTAAATTTTTAGGAGATAACATCAATTTTAAAGATGATGACGATGAAGAAGACGATGACGATGACGATGACAACCACGGTAAAGGCCACAAGTAAGTTGTCTTGGTTTTAATATCGTAATAAGGGTGGTCAGAGCTTAATGCAGGAAATTAAAGCATTGATGTGATTGCCCTTTTGTGTTTCTAATAACTGTTTTATTTATTCTGTCCGCAAGGCATCCACCGGGTTTAATTTTGCAGCCCGCATCGCCGGTACTACACCGGCGGCAAGACCAATCAATATCGATAAACACAAGGCGCCGAGGACGTAATCCCACGGAATATTAACGGGCAGGTTACCGACCAGAATTTTTAGCAGCCATGCGATACCTGTTCCGATGATGAGTCCTGCCAAACCACCCAGTGTGGAAAGTGCAATCGATTCCAAAAGAAACAAAATGCGGATACGCGCACGTGTTGCGCCGAGCGCTGTGAGCAAACCGATTTCCGATACCCGTTCGGAAACAGCGATATGCATCAGCGTAACCATGCCGACCGCGCCGACCAGTAAAGAAATTCCTCCCAATGCCGCGACGGCAAACTTTAATACTTCCAATACGGTTGTGAGTGTGCTCAGCATTTGTTTTTGCGGTGTAATGGTGAAATCTTCACGCCCATGCCGTGCGACAAGGATGCGTTGAATATCGTCGATCACCGCCTGCACCGGGGCATCGGGCGGGTAGGAGAAATTAATTTCCATCACACCTTGCCGGTTGAATACTTCCAGTGCACGGGTAGTGGGAATGAAAACAGTGTCGTCCAGATCAAAACCGAGCACCTGACCTTTTGATGCCATCACGCCAATGACGCGAAAGCGTGAACCGCCCACTTGTAATAAGGCGCTCAGCGGATTGTCATCGCCAAATAATTCGGTGCGCACTTTTGCACCCAGCACAACGTAGGCTCGCGGGCTACGCGGGTCATCAGCAGGCAGGAATTTCCCTACCGCCACTTGCATATTAAAGGCTTGCGCGAAATCAGGCCCCTGCCCATAGACAGTGACACGACGGCTGCGGCCTTGCGTACGTATTTCTGCGTTGCCTACGACATTGGCATTGGTATATTGAGCATACCGGCTCTGTTTCAGCGCCATGGCATCTTCTATCGTTAATAACCGTGCACTGCCGATAGCGCCTAATGAGCCGCCATGGGTACTTATCCTGCCGGGTTTGATAGTGACGATATTAGTGCCAAATTGTGTGAATTCCGACAGCACAAAACGCTGAATACCGTCGCCAATTGCAGTGAGGAGAATGACTGCGGCAATACCGATGGCAATACCCGATGCCGATAAAATAGTACGCAA
>CAKKRO010000010.1 GCA_919902625.1 Nitrosomonadaceae bacterium | reverse complement strand
AAATTAATTCATACAACCACTAAACAGAAGCTAAATTATTACGCAATTTTTTCCGGTTAAAAAGCATGCCCAAACGTACCGACATTAAATCCATTCTCATCATCGGCGCTGGTCCTATTATTATCGGCCAGGCTTGTGAGTTTGATTATTCCGGCGTGCAAGCTTGCAAAGCCTTGCGTGAAGAGGGCTACCGCATCATTCTGGTGAACTCCAATCCCGCCACCATCATGACCGACCCGGAAATGGCCGATGCAACCTATATCGAGCCCATTACCTGGACTATGGTCGAAAAGATCATCGCTATTGAACGGCCTGAAGCGCTGCTGCCCACAATGGGCGGGCAGACGGCGCTGAACTGTGCATTGGATCTGGTCAAACATGGTGTATTGGAAAAATACGGTGTTGAGCTTATTGGCGCATCACGTGAAGCCATCGACATGGCAGAAGATCGCGAAAAATTCAAACAGGCCATGACCCGTATCGGCTTAAACTCGGCGCGCTCTGCCGTTGCACATAGCATGGAAGAAGCATTACAAGTCCAGGCAATGGTAGGTTACCCAGTCATTATCCGCCCATCTTTTACAATGGGCGGAAGTGGCGGCGGCATTGCCTACAACCGTGAGGAATTTCTGGGTATCTGTGAACGCGGACTGGAAACCTCGCCCACCAAGGAATTATTGATTGAAGAATCCGTCATTGGCTGGAAAGAATTTGAAATGGAAGTGGTGCGGGATAAGCAGGACAACTGCATTATTATCTGCGCCATTGAAAATGTTGATCCCATGGGTGTTCATACAGGCGACTCAATTACAGTAGCTCCTGCACAAACATTGACTGACAAGGAATATCAACTGATGCGCAACGCATCCATCGCGGTATTGCGTGAAGTCGGCGTGGAAACAGGTGGTTCCAATGTTCAGTTCGCCATTAATCCTGAGAACGGCCGTATGCTGGTAATTGAAATGAATCCACGGGTATCCCGTTCTTCCGCATTAGCCTCAAAAGCAACCGGCTTCCCTATTGCCAAGATCGCCGCCAAACTCGCTGTAGGTTATACCCTCAATGAACTGGGCAATGACATTACCGGCGGCGTAACACCCGCATCCTTTGAACCCGCCATTGATTATGTCGTTACCAAGATTCCACGTTTTGCTTTCGAAAAATTTCCGCAAGCCAATGATCGCCTGACGACACAAATGAAATCGGTCGGCGAAGTCATGGCTATCGGCCGCACTTTTCAGGAATCCTTACAGAAAGCTTTGCGTGGCCTGGAAACCGGCGTTGATGGATTGGATGAAAAGACAGACAATCTGGAGATCATCAGTACCGAGCTGGCCAATCCTGGTCCGGAACGCCTCTGGTATATCGCGGATGCATTCCGTTGCAAACTGTCGATTGAGGAAGTTCACCAGTTGACTCATATCGATGTCTGGTTCCTGGCGCAAATTGAAGATCTGGTCAAGCAAGAGCAGGCATTGACTCACAAAAGACTGGAAACCATTGATAAACAAACGTTGCGTAAATTGAAACGCAGCGGTTTTTCGGATCGGCGCCTGGCAAAGCTGCTCAACACAGAACAAACCGCCGTGCGTATATATCGGCACAAGTTTGACTTACGGCCCGTCTACAAGCGCGTAGACACCTGTGCCGCTGAATTCGCTACCAGTACCGCATATATGTACTCCACTTACGAAGAGGAATGCGAATCCCGCCCCACGGATAAAAAGAAAATCATGGTGCTGGGAGGCGGACCCAATCGCATCGGTCAAGGTATTGAGTTTGATTATTGTTGTGTCCACGCGGCACTGGCCTTGCGTGAAGATGGTTTTGAAACCATTATGATTAACTGTAATCCGGAAACTGTTTCAACCGACTATGACACATCGGATCGTTTGTATTTCGAGCCGTTGACACTGGAAGATGTGCTCGAAATAGTCTCTGTGGAAAAACCTCATGGGGTGATCGTACAATATGGCGGACAAACGCCTCTCAAGCTTGCGCGCGACCTGGAAGCCAATGGTGTGCCGATTATTGGCACCAGCCCGGATATGATTGATTGCGCGGAAGACCGGGAGCGCTTCCAGAAAATGCTGCAACAACTGGGTTTAAGACAACCGCCTAATCGCACTGCACGTAATCCAGAGGCTGCTCTGGCTGCTGCTGAAGAAATCGGCTACCCGCTGGTAGTACGTCCGAGCTATGTGCTGGGCGGTCGTGCCATGGAAATCGTTCATGAGCAGGCCGATCTGGAACGCTATATGCGGGAAGCCGTTAAAGTTTCCAATGACTCACCGGTATTGCTGGATCATTTTCTGACCAACGCAACCGAAGTGGATGTCGATGCCATCTATGACGGCGAAACCGTTCTGATCGGCGGCATTATGGAGCATATTGAACAGGCGGGCGTGCATTCCGGCGATTCCGCCTGTTCTCTGCCAACCTTTAACTTATCACCTGAAATACTGGATGAGTTACGCCGCCAGACGGCTGAAATGGCGCGTGCATTGCATGTTGTGGGACTCATGAATGTACAGTTTGCCATTCAGGACAACATCGTCTATGTACTCGAAGTTAATCCCAGAGCGTCACGTACTGTACCTTTCATATCCAAGGCAACCGGCCTCCAGTTAGCCAAAATTTCAGCCCGTTGCATGACGGGCAGAAGCTTGATTGATCAGGGAGTTACTCAAGAAGTGATCCCTGAATATTATTCGGTCAAAGAAGCGGTATTCCCCTTTATTAAACTTTCCGGTGTTGATACGATACTGGGGCCTGAAATGAAATCCACCGGTGAAGTGATGGGCATGGGCGTTACCTTTGCTGAAGCTTTTGTCAAATCCCAGTTGGCAACCGATGTTCGCTTGCCTACCTCCGGTAAGATTTTTATCAGCGTGCGGCAATCTGACAAACCACATGCCATTGAAATTGCACGCAGCCTTGCAGAACTTGGCTTCACCCTTTATGCTACGCGGGGTACTGCGGCGGTGATGACAGAAGCTGGCATAGAAGTCATTCTCATTAACAAGGTAGCAGAAGGTCGTCCACATATTGTGGATATGATTAAAAATGGTGAAATCAGTCTAATTATCAATACCGTGAAGAATCAACGCAGTGCAATACGTGACTCTTATTCGATTCGTCATGCCGCACTTCAGGCAAGAGTGACTTACTACACGACTTTAGCAGGCGCGCGTGCTGCCTGTGTGGGTATAACCAATAGACGGGAACTGCAAGCTTACAATCTGCAGAAATTACATGTACAGCTTAAGGTATAAAGCATGAGTAATAAGAAATCAGTTCTCTTTAACTATGAAGAAAGAAATGGGACGAAAATGAAAGGCAAGAAATCACGATGAGTACAATTCCATTGACGGTGGCAGGGGCCGAAGCGTTGCGTAAGGAATTACATGAAATGAAAACGGTACAGCGCCCTGCGGTCATTGCAGCAATTGCTGAAGCCCGTTCGCATGGCGATCTCTCTGAAAACGCTGAATATGATGCCGCAAAGGAAAGACAGGGATTCATTGAAGGACGCATTGCTGAGCTGGAAAGTAAACTCTCCAGCGCACAAATTATCAATCCGGCGCTCATCAACGCGGATGGTGCTTGTGTGTTCGGCGCTACGGTCGAATTGGAGGATCTGCAAAGTGGCGAAACCGTCACTTATCAAATCGTAGGTGACGATGAAGCCAACATCAAGAATGGAAAAATTTCTATCAGTTCTCCCATTTCACGTGCCTTGATTGGGAAATATGCTGGAGACGTTGCCGAAGTTCAGGCACCCAGTGGCATACGCGAGTATGAAATACTTGATGTCAAGTACATTTAAGCGCCTGTAAGCAATTCAATTCTGGAAACTACGTTTAGTGCGGGATGGTTCACGTTTCTTTTTACCGGGTGCATGAGCAGATTCCTTATCTTCAGGTTTAGGCCGGTAAATAATAAAAATTTTACCAATATGCTGTACAGGCGCGGCATCCAGTTGTTGACATATTTCCTCAAAAAGCGCATTTCTGGCAATTCGATCATCAATCTGAGCTTTGACCTTAATTAATTCATGACTTAATAGTCCACGATTCAGTTCTTCAATGACACTGGCCGACAGTCCGGTTTTTCCGATCATCACAACCGGATTAAGCGTATGTGCCCGTGCTTTAAGTTCGCGTTGATGTGCAATAGTGAGTGTTAACATAAATTCTCTTCAAACATATCATTCTACTTGATGAAACAAGCCAAAACCAGTAAAGCCTGGATGAGAGAGCATGTCAATGACTTTTTTGTCAAACAAGCCAGGAAGGATGGCTATCGCTCGCGTGCTGCATATAAATTACTTGAGATCGCTGAGCATGATCGCCTACTGAAGCCGGGCATGGTTGTTGTCGATTTAGGGGCCACACCCGGCAGTTGGTCTCAAGTGGTCAGCAGTAAAGTAGGCGCCAAAGGTAAAGTGATTGCCTTAGATATTCTGGAGATGTTGCCACTACCCGGTGTTGAGTTTATTCAGGATGACTTTAGAGAAGAAAGCGCTGTTCTTGAATTGAAAAAACGCTTAGGTGCACGTCAACCGGATCTTGTGATTTCAGACATGGCGCCCAATATAAGCGGTATCGTAGTCAGCGATCAGGCCAAAAGTATGCACTTAGCCGAGTTGGCACTGGCATTCTCAATGGAACATCTGAACTATGATGGAAGTTTTCTGGTCAAAGTCTTTCAAGGTCTGGATTTTGATCAGTTTCTACGTGAAATGAGAACTGGATTCAAGAAAGTGATGATACGTAAACCAAAAGCCTCGCGTGACCGTAGTAATGAATTATATTTATTGGGAATCGGAAAAAAATAACGGATATTCACAAGATTTTAGTTTTAAAGTAAATTGTATATGACACGCACCATTCTGTTGTATATTATAAAATAGAGCTAGAATAATTAATTAAGGATTTTAAGGTGCAAACCAAGGAGCTATTTTGAATAATCTAATTAAAAATATGGCCATTTGGCTAGTGATTGCACTTGTGTTGATGACCGTATTCAATCAATTCAGCGTACGTCAACCGGCGCAAGTACCGATGGAATATTCCCAATTCATCACTGAATTGAATCAGGGTAGAATTGCCAAAGTTATCATTGAAGGACGAACACTAAAAGGCACAAAGTCGGACGGCAGACGTTTCACAACCTATGCGCCGTCTGATCCCTGGATGGTCAGTGACTTGCTGAAAGCAGGCGTTATTGTTGAAGCCAAGCCGGAAGAAGAACCCTCCATGATGATGAGTATTTTCATTTCCTGGTTCCCCATGTTACTGCTGATTGGCGTATGGATATTTTTTATGCGTCAAATGCAAGGAGGCGGACGTAATGGCGGCGCGTTTTCATTTGGCAAAAGTAAAGCGCGGATGCTTGATAAATCTGCCAATACAGTAACTTTTGGCGATGTTGCAGGCTGTGAGGAAGCTAAAGAAGAGGTTGCAGAATTAGTTGAATTCCTGCGTGACCCAACCAAATTCCAGAAACTGGGCGGCCGCATTCCACGAGGCGTCCTGATGGTTGGCAGCCCTGGAACGGGAAAAACGTTGCTTGCTCGCGCAATTGCAGGCGAAGCGGGAGTACCTTTCTTTAGTATTTCCGGCTCTGATTTTGTCGAGATGTTTGTGGGTGTCGGCGCATCCCGAGTTCGTGACATGTTCGAACAAGCCAAGAAGCATGCGCCTTGTATCATCTTCATTGATGAAATTGATGCGGTAGGCCGTCAAAGGGGTGCCGGCCTGGGTGGCGGAAATGATGAACGCGAGCAAACACTTAACCAGTTACTGGTGGAAATGGATGGTTTTGAAGGCGCCATGGGCGTTATTGTGATCGCTGCCACCAACCGCCCTGATGTACTGGACCCTGCTTTGCTGCGTCCCGGCCGTTTTGACCGTCAGGTAACCGTGCCACTCCCCGATATACGCGGACGTGAACAAATTCTCCATGTGCATATGCGCAAAGTACCTCTTTCACCGGATGTGAAAGCAGATATTCTGGCACGTGGCACACCGGGTATGTCAGGTGCAGATTTGGCAAATCTGGTCAATGAAGCCGCACTGTTTGCAGCACGCAGTAACAAGCGTTTAGTAGACATGGAAGATTTTGAACGTGCGAAAGATAAGATTTTCATGGGCGCGGAACGACGCTCAATGGTAATGCCGGAGCATGAGCGCCGGAATACGGCCTATCATGAATCGGGACATGCTGTGGTAGCTCAATTACTGCCAAAAACCGATCCGGTGCACAAAGTGACCATCATTCCACGAGGCCGTGCTTTGGGTGTGACCATGCAACTGCCCACAGAGGATCGTTTCAGTATGGAACGCGAAGAGATACTGCAAAGAATCTCGGTGATGTTTGGCGGGCGTATTGCCGAAGAAGTTTTTATGAAACAAATGACTACAGGCGCATCCAATGACTTTGAACGTGCAACGGATCTGGCACGGCAAATGGTCACCCAGTGGGGCATGTCTGATAAGCTTGGTCCAATGGTTTATGGTGAAAATGAAGGCGAAGTCTTTCTTGGCCGCTCAGTGACCACGCATAAAAACATGAGCGAAGCAACCATGCAAAAAGTCGATGCAGAAGTTCGCCGTATTGTTGACGAGCAATATGCGATTGCGCGCAAATTGATTGAGGCCAATAAAGATAAAATTGAAGCCATGACACAGGCCTTACTGGAATGGGAAACGATTGATAGCGACCAGATCAAAGATATCATGGAAGGTCGCCCGCCACGTCCGCCCAAACCGCCGCAGTCAGTGTCTCCAACCACAAGTGGTGAATCACCATCAGTGGAATCGGAAGAAGACGAAGAACCCAAGTCAGCGCCACAAGAAATAGCAAAAGAAGCTGATTAATCATTAATAACCTGAATAACGGGATACGATCATAAAGTCGTATCCCGTTTTCACTTCGGCGTATCCTTTATCTTATCGTGCCTTCATTACCGCAGAACCCTGTCTTCTCAACCAATCGCCCTCTGATTATGGGTGTTGTCAATGTAACGCCCGATTCCTTTTCGGATGGCGGGCTTTATCAATCAGCCCGGCAAGCCATCACTCACGCCATGAATCTGATTGATGAGGGAGCCGACATACTGGATATCGGCGGAGAATCAACGCGCCCAGGCAGTCAACCGGTCAGCATTGATGAAGAATTAGATCGCGTCATTCCTGTGCTGGAAGCACTTGTTAACACCCATATCCCCGTTTCCATTGACACTTCCAAGCCTGAAGTCATGAGGCATGCCATAGAAGCAGGTGCTTTCATGATTAACGATGTCAATGCACTGCGCAGCCCTGGAGCATTGGAAGCGGTCGCTCAAAATAATCATGTAAAAATCTGTCTGATGCACATGCAAGGGGCGCCCCGAAATATGCAGGAAAATCCTCAATACAAAAATATCGTCTCTGAAGTAAAAGATTTCCTGCAACAACGCATCTACGCCGCAGAATCTGCAGGCATCTCGCAAGACCGGCTGGTTATTGACCCAGGCTTTGGTTTTGGCAAAACACTGCAACATAATCTTGAATTACTCAACCAACTGGATGAATTCACCACGCTTGGGGTTCCGGTATTGGCAGGTTTATCACGTAAATCCATGCTCGGAACCATCACAGGAAATAACGTTCATCACCGTATTCATGAAAGTATTGCCGCAGCCTTGCTCGCAGTGGTTAAAGGTGCCAAAATTGTACGCGTACATGATGTCAAGGCAAGCAAAGAAGCGCTGGCTGTCTATAATGCAATGAAACATTACAATCTATGAAAATCAGCTTAATAAGCTTATCGCAGGTATCGTTTTTTCCGGCATCGATCAATAACTGTTCAAATTGACTAAAAAATATTTTGGTACTGATGGAATACGAGGGCGGGTAGGCCAAGATCCTATTACACCCCAATTCATCATGCATCTGGGCTATTCAGCAGGTAAAGTTCTGGCGGCTACTGACTGGCATCTGATGGAAGGGAAACGTCCAACAGTACTCATCGGCAAAGACACCCGCGTATCAGGTTATATGCTGGAATCTGCGCTGGAAGCGGGATTGTGCGCTGCCGGCGTGGATGTGCTCCTGTCCGGCCCTATGCCAACGCCTGCTATTGCTTACCTCATCCGCGCACTGCGGCTGCAAGCGGGTATTGTCATCTCAGCCTCACATAATCTATTTGAAGACAATGGCGTCAAGTTTTTCTCTGCTACGGGCAGCAAACTGCCTGACGAGATGGAGCACAAAATTGAGGCCGAGTTAAATACCCCTATTGAGACCAAACCTTCAGCACAGCTAGGAAAAGTGCAACGCATTGATGATGCAGCCGGCCGCTATATCGAATTCTGCAAAAGCACGTTTCCCTATCATCTTGATTTACGTGGGCTACGTATCGTTGTCGACTGCGCGCATGGCGCCACTTATCACATTGCGGGCCATGTCATGCATGAATTAGGCGCTGATGTCATCACCATCGGAGTACAGCCCAATGGGCTGAACATCAATCTTGAATGTGGCACCACTCATTGCTCGACCCTGCAGAAAGCCGTTAAACAGCATCATGCCGACTTGGGCATCGCACTGGATGGTGATGGTGACCGTGTCATGATGGTGGACAAAAAAGGCAGGCTTTACGACGGCGATCAGCTCATCTATATCATTGCCAAACATCGTCAGCAGAAAAAAATGCTAACCGGCGGCGTGGTTGGCACGCTGATGACCAATCTTGCGATAGAAAACAATCTCAAGAAATTAAATATCCCCTTTCTTCGCGCCAATGTGGGCGATCGTTACGTGTTGGAGTCACTGCAAGAAAAAGGGTGGCATCTGGGAGGTGAAAATTCAGGTCATATCATTTGCAGTGATAAACATACAACGGGTGACGGCATTATTTCCGCTTTGCAGGTACTGTACGCGTTACGCGACACAAAAAAAACACTGGCCGAGTTCATGCGCGGTATCTCACTCTACCCCCAACGGCTAATCAATGTAAAAATCCCCAAGTCATTTAATTTTAGTACGCATAAAGCTATCAAAGCTATGCAGGAAGAAGCCAAGACTGATCTGAACGGCAAAGGGCGTGTTCTTATTCGCGCATCGGGCACGGAGCCTCTTATCCGCGTGATGGTTGAAGGTGAATCAAAACATAAGATTAATTACTGGGCTGAACGGATAGCTGAAACTGTGCAAACTGCCAGCCATCCATAAAAGATTCATTCAGATTTTAGTCTTATAACGATCACCTTCATCATATTCACCCAGAAAATTAACTGTCATAATCCTGTAACAATTTTGAAATAGTATAGGGCATGAATTTGCAAGAAATTTTCATCCCTTTTTATTTGTCATTGGAGAGAACATAAATGTTGAACTCATTTAACTTCAGAGTACTCACTGTCGCAATTCTTCTGAGTGCATCAGTAACTGCTGGGACGGTCAACGCCAGTCCCATCATTAAAATTGATGGCTCCAGCACGGTCTTCCCCATTACAGAAGCTGTGGCGGAAGATTTCCAGATAGCCAAGCGTGGCGCAATCCGTGTCACAGTGGGTATCTCGGGTACAGGTGGCGGCTTCAAGAAATTCTGCCGGAATGAAATTGATATCGTCAATGCTTCCCGTCCCATTACGCACCTGGAAATGGAAGCCTGCAAGAAAGAAGGCGTACAATACATTGAAATGCCGATTGCTTTTGATGCTCTAACTGTCGTTGTCAATCCCAAAAATACCTGGAGTAAAACCATCACAGTTGCTGAACTGAAGAAAATCTGGGAGCCGGATGCTCAAGGTAAAATTAATAACTGGAATCAAATAAACCCTGCATGGCCTGACAAAAGAATCAAACTCTACGGCCCAGGCGCAGATTCCGGCACCTTCGAATACTTCACTGAAGCGATTGTGGGTAAAGCCAAATCAAGCCGTGGCGATTTTACCGCATCAGAAGATGACAACGTTCTGGTACAAGGTGTGGCTAGCGACATTTACGCATTAGGCTTCTTCGGCTTTGCCTATTACATTGAGAACAGGAATAAAATCAATGCAGTAGCGATTGATAGCGGTGAAGGAGGAGTGCTTCCATCTGCGGCAACGGTAGAAAATACCAGCTATAAGCCGCTGTCACGCCCGATATTTATCTACGTAAACGCCAAATCAACTGAGAAGCCTGAAGTTCATGAATTTGTTAATTTTTATATGAACAATGCGCCGGAGCTGGTGACTGAGGTCAAATATTTCCCGCTTTCCAAAGAAGTTTACGATCTGAATATCGAGCACTTGAACAAGAAAAAAGTGGGTACTGTATTTAAAGGCTCGGGAATCAACATAAAACTGGAAGAAATACTTAAATTGGAATCCAGTTTATAGGCTTAAGCGATTAAATGGCTTTTCTACATTCAGTCTTGTGTAGAAAATAGTCACGGCATCCCCAAGGAAGTGCTGATTAACGCATAAGCCGTCATTTGGCTTAGAATGAATCAGCACTTCCTTTATTATCTGGAATAAAGATCAAATGGATTTCCTGCCGGTTTTCTTAAACGTCAAAAACAAAGCCTGCCTGGTCGTTGGCGGCGGTGAAGTCGCTACACGCAAGGTTATGCTTTTACTCCAGGCTGGCGCGCAGGTCTCCGTAGTATCGCCCAAATTGGATATCGTTTTGAATGAATATCTCGCGCGCGGCAAGATCAAGCACTGCGCTGAGTATTTTCAACCCGGGCATCTGCAAAATAGAGTGCTCGTCATTGCCGCGACGAATGATCGCACTACAAACCAACAAATCTCCGAAGCCGCCCAACAGCGGCAAATTCCGGTCAATGTAGTGGATAATCCGGACTTATGCACCTTCATCCTGCCTTCCATCGTTGATCGGTCGCCCTTGCTGATCGCCGTATCCAGCGGCGGGCAATCCCCGGTTCTGGCCAGATTGCTGCGCGCCCAGCTGGAAGCCATGATACCGGCCGCCTATGCACGCTTGGCGGCGATCGCGGGAAAATTCCGTCAGCACGTCAGGCAGCATTTCACGCACCCGGAAAAACGACGTATTTTCTGGGAAAAAGCTCTGCAAGGCCGGCTTACGGAAATGGTGCTAGCCGGGAAGGATCAAGCGGCGCAGGCCTACCTGTTGCAATCCTTGCAGCAGGAAAAAGACGAACCGCCGCAAGGCGAGGTTTATCTGGTCGGCGCCGGGCCGGGCAATCCTGATTTACTCACTTTCCGCGCCATGCGCCTGATGCAGCAAGCCGACGTAGTCGTTTATGACCGCCTGGTTTCACCGGCGATTCTGGATATGGTGCGCCGCGATGCTACGCGCATTTATGCCGGCAAGGAACGCAACCGTCACACGCTGGAGCAGGAATCGATCAATCAACTGCTGGTGCGGCTGGCTCAAGAAGGTAAACGGGTGCTGCGGCTCAAAGGCGGCGATCCTTTTATTTTTGGGCGCGGGGGTGAAGAAATTGAAACGCTGGCTGCGCACAATATTCCCTTCCAGGTAGTGCCCGGCATCACCGCCGCTTCGGGGGTGGCCTCCTATGCGGGCATTCCACTCACGCACCGGGATTATGCGCAATCCTGTATTTTTGTTACCGGCCATCTCAAAAATAACAGCATTGATCTGGACTGGCCATCACTGGCACGACCCAACCAGACCATCGTGATTTATATGGGATTGCTCGGATTGCCTGTTTTATGCCAGCAACTGATCGCCCACGGCCTGCCGGATACCACGCCTGCCGCAATCATTCAACAGGGCACGACTCAGAAACAAAAAACCGTCGTTGGAACCCTGCAAACACTGCCCGGCCTAACCGCAGCCGCTAACCTGACCCCGCCGACGCTGATCATCGTCGGCGAAGTCGTCAAGCTGCACCAAACTCTTGCGTGGTTCCAACCGTCTGAAGAAACATCCCGGGCGGATATCATTCCGCTGAACCCGGAAACCTAGAAAATGCTAATCTTCAGATCAAGGATATATTTGTGGCGTTAAAACCAACCATTTATAAATTAAAGATCGCGCTGACCGACCTCGATCGCAATTATTACGATGCGCTCAACCTGACCATCGCCCGGCATCCATCCGAAACGCTTGAACGCATGATGGCGCGTATGCTTGCGTTCTGCATCAATGCGCAGGAATCCCTAGTCTTTACCAAAGGGCTGAGCGCCGCCGAAGAACCCGACTTGTGGGTGCATACCCTGGATGGCCGGATGGCTTTATGGATCGATGTCGGAGAACCCGCCCCTGACCGAATCAAGAAAGCCACCCGGCTCGCACAAACCGTCAAAGTGTATAGCTTTAATTCCAAATCGGATGTCTGGTGGAAACAAGAACAGGAAAAATTGAACAAACTGACCGCATCCATTTTCCAGTTCCAATGG
>CAKKRO010000009.1 GCA_919902625.1 Nitrosomonadaceae bacterium | reverse complement strand
GAGGGCGGAAGAACTGTGGGCGCTGGCGTTGTTGCAAAGATTATTGAGTGATTTTGTGATAGGAAAAGATCGGAAAAGTAATTGTTTCTGAAAGTTTTTAGTTTTAGAGAAGTTCCGGGTAAAAAGGCCAGTAGCTCAATTGGCAGAGCGTCGGTCTCCAAAACCGAAGGTTGGGGGTTCGATGCCCTCCTGGCCTGCCATACTAAACTGGAATAGTATTTCCCAAAACATAATCTAGAAATCAAAGAATGGCTTGAGTATTATAGATCTGGCGTTAGATATAGCTTTTAATAGGATGGATGATTTTTATAAAAAGTTAAGCCTTGACTAAAACTGTTAAGAGCTATTTGCCGCATGAAACACTATAATTATAAAGCATAAAGGATTTTTTAAACGTGAATAAACTGAAGCTTGGGTTTGTATTTCTATTTGTTGTGACCGGTATTGCGGGATTCATTTATTTAAGTGAAAGCGCGATGGTCATACGTGTGTTGTCGATATTGACTGGATTCCTGCTGGCAGCGGTTATTGCGAAATTCACAACTCAAGGTCAAGAGTTTTATGTGTTTTGTAAGGAATCCTCTGAGGAAACAAAGAAGGTAGTGTGGCCAAATCGTAAAGAGACACTTCAAACATCGGGTGTAGTATTCGCTTTCGTTGTTGCAATGGCTTTATTTTTATGGCTTATTGATGCCGCTTTGATGTCGCTCGTCAAGCTTATGATGGATCAAGATGTCTGATCATATCTCACAGAGGAAAGAATGAGTAAGAAATGGTATGTGGTTCATGCTTATTCAGGCTATGAGAAAAGTGTGCAACGTGCACTAAAGGATCGCATTGAGCGGGCTGGAATGCAAGATATGTTTGGTCAGATTTTGGTGCCGGTAGAAGAAGTGATCGAAATGAAGAGCGGTCAAAAGAGTATTAGTGAGCGGAAATTTTTTCCTGGTTATGTGTTGGTGGAAATGGAGATGTCTGATGAATCATGGCATCTTGTCAAAAATACAGATAAAGTGACAGGATTTGTCGGTGGTTCCGTTATGAAGCCCACGCCGATAAGTCAGAAGGAAGTGGATAATATACTTCATCAAATCCAGGAAGGCGTAGAGAAACCAAAACCGAAGATATTGTTTGAGATAGGCGAAGCTGTGCGGGTTAAGGATGGACCCTTTACGGATTTTCATGGCAATGTGGAAGATGTTAACTATGACAAAAGCAAGCTCAGAGTTTCAGTCTCGATATTCGGGCGGCCAACACCCGTTGAATTGGATTTCAATCAGGTAGAAAAATCGTAACAGATATCATTCGCTGTTTTTTTAATTGTATAGAACCGGGGAGAGTGAATAATTACTCGTTTGTACCCAGCAGGAGAGCATAGTGGCAAAGAAAATAATTGGCTATATTAAGTTACAGGTGCCGGCTGGTAAGGCTAATCCGAGCCCACCCATTGGCCCTGCATTGGGTCAGCGTCAACTGAACATCATGGAGTTTTGCAAAGCATTTAATGCGGCCACGCAGAAGATTGAGCCTGGATTGCCGGTGCCGGTAATTATTACGGCTTATGCCGACAAGAGTTTTACATTTGTAATGAAAACGACGCCGGCATCAGTTCTAATCAAGAAAGCTGCTGGGGTTAGTAAGGGAAGTCCAAGGCCACATGTAGACAAAGTAGGTAAATTGAGTCGCAATCAGGCGGAGGAAATTGCTAAAGCGAAGATGCCGGATTTGACGGCTGCCGATTTAGATGCTGCTGTGCGTACTGTTGCAGGCAGTGCAAGAAGCATGGGCATAGAGGTAGAGGGCATATAAAATGGCGCGTTTATCAAATCGTTATAAAGCTATAGCAGGGAAAGTTGATCGTAATAAGACCTATCAGATTGATGAGGCGCTGGGGCTTGTTAAAGAAGCTGCAACAGCTAAGTTTAATGAATCTATTGATGTGGCGGTTAATTTAGGTATCGACGCAAAGAAATCAGATCAAGCGGTACGCGGATCGGTGGTTTTGCCGGCAGGAACTGGGAAAACAGTCCGGGTCGCAGTATTTGCGCAAGGTGATAAAGCCAAAGAAGCTCAAGAAGCGGGCGCAGATATTGTTGGTTTTGATGACTTGGCGGCTGAAATTAAGGCAGGCAACATAAACTTCGATGTTGCAATTGCAAGCCCGGATGCTATGCGAGTGGTTGGTCAGTTAGGTCAGATTCTCGGGCCACGCAGTCTAATGCCGAATCCGAAGGTCGGTACCGTTACAACGGATATCGCAGGCGCTGTTAAGAATGCTAAAGCGGGGCAGGTGCAATTCAGAGCTGACAAGACCGGTATTATTCATTGCACGATAGGGCGGGCGTCATTTGGAGTGGATGCATTAAAACAAAATTTAATGGCATTGATTGAAGCGCTGAATAAATCAAAGCCAGCCTCGTCAAAAGGTGTTTATCTGAGGAAAGTATCTGTTTCCAGTACCATGGGTATTGGAGTCAGGATAGATCAAACGAATATAACGTAGCAGCAATAAAGAACTTTGGGTCACTGAATGCGCGCGTATGTGCATTCAGTGGATTATCAAAGACCGTTGGGGTATCAAAGAGTGGCTGATTCTCTAGTAATGGGAGATGCTTGGCGATACTTAAATGTTTAACATAACTGAACTGTGATATGGTCAGTTTGAGTTTTAAATTGTGTTAGACGCCCAGCGTAGATGGTGTACCCAGAACAGGAATTTATATTTTCCTGGTTTAAGGTCACCAGTTTGTAGTATTTGGAAGAGGATGATTTATTGTAACCAAGTACTATTTTTACTGATGGAGAATGAACCTTGAGTCTTAATCTTGAAGAGAAAAAAGCAATAGTAGCGGAAGTGAATGCTCAAGTAGCTAACGCTCAAGCTATTATCATAGCAGAGTATCGAGGGATAGAAGTTGGTCAAATGACGCAGCTGAGAGCAAAAACTCGTGAATCAGGAATTTATTTTCGTGTCATAAAAAATTCATTGGTTCGTCGTGCTGTTGCTGACACGCCTTATGCAGAATTAGCTAAGCATATGGTGGGTCCGCTTGCGTATGGTATCAGCACTGATCCAGTAGCAGCCGCGAAAGTGTTGCATGAATTTTCTAAGGACAATGAGAAGTTCGTGATCAAAGCGGGTGCAATGGGTGAGCATGTAATGTCACGTGACGAGATTACTGCACTTGCCGCATTGCCAAGTCGAGACGAATTGTTATCTAGATTGCTGGGAACAATGCAGGCACCGATTGCCAAATTTGTTCAGACACTTAACGAAGTGCCGGCTAGATTTGTGCGTGGTTTGGCCATGGTACGTGATAACAAATAGTTCTTAAGACTTCTATTTAACTCATAGCTGAATATAGAAAATAACCAGGAGAAAATAATGGCTGTAACTAAGGATCAAATATTAGAAGCAATTGCAAACATGACTGTGCTTGAATTGTCGCAGTTGATTAAGGAAATGGAAGAAAAATTCGGTGTATCAGCTGTTGCAACAGCCGCTGTTGCAGTTGCAGCACCTGGTGGCGGCGGAGCGGCTGCAGAGGCTGAGCAGACTGAATTTACTGTGATTCTTACATCAGCAGGTGATAGTAAAGTCAATGTGATTAAGGTAGTCAGAGCGGTGACCGGTTTAGGTCTGAAAGAAGCAAAAGACTTGGTTGATGGTGCGCCTAAGCCTGTTAAAGAAGGCGTATCTAAAGAGGATGCTGCTTCAATCCAGAAACAATTGATAGAAGCTGGTGCTTCTTGCGAAATTAAATAAAAAAAATTATAAAATTCCGGGGCTGGCGGACATTAAGGCTGCCAGCCTTTGGCATTTTGACCATTTAATGTGTCATTGTGGGTACTTGCAATTGATAGTTATCTGGCTTCAACTCTTCAATCCTCTGCCTTCTTCTCCCGGAGAAAATTCATGAGCTATTCGTTCACCGAGAAAAAACGTATTCGTAAAAGTTTTGCCAAACGTGCAAGCGTATTGCCAATTCCATTTCTTCTCGCTACTCAGCTCGAATCATATGCTGCTTTCCTGCAGGAAAAAATAGCGCCTAATAAACGTCAGAATCAAGGACTCCAGGCTGCTTTTAACTCAATCTTTCCAATCGAAAGCCATACTAAAAATGCGCGCCTGGATTTTATAAGTTATGAGCTTGGATCACCTGTATTTGATGTCAAGGAGTGCCAGCAGCGGGGGCTTACCTATGCATCTCCATTACGGGCCAAGGTAAGACTTACGATCATGGATAAAGAAGTATCCAAGCCCACTGTGAAGGAAGTCAAAGAGCAAGAAGTTTATATGGGCGAAATTCCTTTGATGACTGATACCGGATCATTTGTTATCAATGGCACCGAACGTGTGATTGTTTCGCAGTTACACCGTTCACCGGGTGTGTTTTTTGAACACGATCGTGGCAAAACCCATTCATCAGGAAAATTATTGTTTTCTGCGCGTATTATTCCTTATCGCGGATCCTGGCTCGATTTTGAGTTTGATCCGAAGGATTGCCTGTATTTCAGGATAGATCGTCGCCGTAAAATGCCGGTTACTACCTTATTGAAAGCAATTGGTTGCACTTCAGAGCAGATATTAAAAGAATTCTTTATATTTGATTGTTTTCATTTCTCAGACAAAGGTATCCGGTTTGAGTTGGTGCCTGAACGCTTGCGTGGTGAAGTGGCGAGTTTTGATATTCTAGCCAAAGGCAAAAAGATCATTGTGCAGAAAGATAAGCGTATTACGGCTAAACACATACGCGAAATGCAGGAAGCCAAGATTGATCAATTGGATGTACCTGAAGATTTTTTACTGGGAAGGATACTTGCACAGAATATAGTCGATAAAGAAACGGGTGAAGTTGTAGCGCTGGCGAATGATGAGATTACGGAAGAGGTGCTGGCCAAGCTTCAGAAAGCTGGCATAAAGAAAATTAATACACTCTATGTAAATGATCTTAATCATGGTGCTTATATCGCTCAAACGCTAAAGATTGATGAAACAACCGACGAAATAACTGCCCAAGTCGCTATTTATCGTATGATGCGGCCTGGGGAGCCGCCGACTGAGGAAGCTGTTAAGGCATTGTTTGCAGGATTGTTTTATTCACCTGAGCGCTATGATCTGTCGGTTGTAGGTAGAATGAAATTTAATCGCAGAGTGGGTAGAGCTGAATTGACAGGATCTCAGACACTATCGAATGAAGATATTATTGCTGTTATCAAAATACTGGTAGAGCTGCGTAATGGACGTGGAGAAATAGACGATATCGATCATCTAGGTAATCGGCGGGTACGCTCAGTGGGCGAATTGGCGGAAAATCAATTCAGATCCGGGTTGGTGCGTGTGGAGCGTGCAGTGAAAGAGCGATTAAGTCAAGCGGAATCAGATAATTTGATGCCGCATGATTTGATCAATGCGAAACCGGTTTCAGCGGCGGCACGTGAATTCTTTGGATCAAGTCAACTCTCTCAATTTATGGATCAGACTAATCCACTATCCGAAATTACGCATAAACGCCGTATTTCAGCCTTGGGACCTGGTGGGCTGACACGAGAAAGAGCTGGTTTTGAAGTGCGGGATGTGCATCCAACGCATTATGGTCGTGTATGTCCGATTGAAACGCCGGAGGGACCTAATATTGGCCTCATCAATTCGTTGGCGTTATATGCGCGAACCAATGAGTATGGGTTTATTGAAACACCTTATAGTAAAGTGAAAGATTGCCGGGTAACGGAAGAGATAGATTATCTGTCTGCGATTGAAGAGGGTAACTATATGATTGCCCAGGCAAATGCTGAGCTTGATGACAAAAATCAGTTTATTAGTGAGATTGTCTCTTGCCGGCACAAAAATGAATTTGCTTTGTCATCACCGGATCGAATCGAATATGTCGACGTAGCACCTGCGCAGATTGTTTCAGTAGCGGCTTCATTAATTCCATTTTTAGAGCATGACGATGCGAATCGTGCTCTGATGGGTTCAAATATGCAACGTCAGGCAGTGCCTTGCTTGCGTGCTGAGAAATCGCTCGTTGGCACTGGTATTGAACGGGTAGTGGCGGTACATTCAGGCACTACTGTTCGGGCTAAGCGTGGCGGGATTGTAGATTATGTTGATGCTGGCCGGATTGTGGTTCGAGTGCATGATGCAGAGACTCGTATGGGTGAAGTAGGTGTCGATATTTATAATCTTATAAAATATACACGTTCCAACCAGAACACCAATATCAATCAGCGTCCTCTGGTTAAGATCGGAGACAAGATTGCCAGAGATGATGTTATCGCAGATGGTGCTTCCACTGATATGGGTGAATTGGCATTAGGGCAGAATATGTTGGTGGCCTTTATGCCGTGGAACGGTTATAACTTTGAAGATTCGATTCTTATATCTGAACGGATTGTTGCTGAGGATCGTTTTACATCCATACATATTGAAGAATTATCCGTTGTGAGCCGGGATACCAAGCTTGGAACGGAAGAGATAACGGCTGATATTCCGAACCTATCTGAGCACCAGTTAGGGCGCCTTGACGAATCAGGTATCGTTTATATTGGTGCAGAAGTTGAGGCAGGTGACGTATTGGTGGGTAAAGTGACACCGAAAGGTGAAACGCAGCTGACACCCGAAGAGAAATTATTACGGGCCATTTTTGGTGAAAAGGCATCCGATGTCAAAGATACTTCACTACGGGTACCGTCAGGAATTTCTGGCACAGTCATTGATGTGCAGGTGTTTACGCGGGAAGGCATAGAGCGTGATAAACGTGCGCAACAGATTATTGATGATGAGCTCGACCGTTATAAAAAAGATCTGGCTGATCAAATGCGTATTGTGGAAGAAGATGCATTTGAACGTCTTGAACGCTTATTGATTGGCAAGGTTGCCACAGGAGGACCCAATAAGCTGGCCAAAGGAAAAGAGGTAACTGCTGAATATTTAAAGAGTTTTGATCCGCATTACTGGTTTGATATCCGCTTAGCCGATGAAGAGGCGAGTATACAACTGGAACAAGTGCGTGAAAGTATGGCACAAAAGCGAAAAGCGTTTGATGCCGCATTTGAAGAGAAAAAGAAAAAACTCACACAAGGAGATGAATTAGCGCCTGGTGTGCAGAAAATGGTTAAGATCTATATTGCAGTTAAACGGCGCTTGCAGCCAGGTGACAAGATGGCGGGGCGTCATGGTAACAAAGGTGTGATTTCAAAAATCGTACCTTTGGAGGATATGCCTTATATGGCCGATGGAACACCTGTCGATGTGGTGCTGAATCCACTGGGAGTACCTTCACGTATGAATGTGGGGCAGATTCTTGAGGTGCATTTAGGATGGGCAGCCAAAGGGCTCGGCAGGAAAATCGATGAGATGCTGGTAGCACAGAGGAATGCAAATGAAATCAGAGAGTTTCTTGACAAGATTTATAATGGAAGTGGTAAAAAAGAAGATTTATCTTCGTTTTCGGAGCATGAAATAATTTCATTAGCTGAGAATTTAACTGAGGGAGTTCCTTTTGCAACACCTGTATTTGATGGAGCAACCGAAGGTGAGATTAAAGACATGCTGGAATTGGCTGGATTGCCAAGATCGGGTCAGGTTACATTATACGACGGCCGGACTGGAGAGGCCTTTGACCGGCAAGTGACAGTTGGTTATATGCATGTTCTGAAACTACATCATCTGGTGGACGATAAGATGCACGCGCGCTCGACAGGTCCCTATAGTTTAGTGACTCAACAACCGTTGGGTGGTAAAGCTCAATTTGGCGGGCAACGTTTTGGAGAAATGGAAGTCTGGGCGCTGGAAGCATATGGTGCAGCCTATACATTGCAGGAAATGCTAACCGTTAAATCAGATGATGTTACCGGACGTACCAAAGTATATGAAAGTATTGTTAAGGGTGATCATAAGATTGATGCCGGAATGCCGGAGTCGTTTAATGTATTGGTAAAAGAAATACGTTCACTGGGTATGGATATTGATTTAGAGCAACACTGATTATCCAGAATGATGGGATAGGTAGCCGGGTTTATCCCGCAGGCCTATTGCTTAATTTATATCGAATAATTTTTTATTGCCCCCTGATTTACAGGAGTGACAAATGAAAGCACTGCTAGATTTATTTAAACAAGTTACTCACAAAGAAGAGTTTGACGCGATCAAGATTGGTCTCGCTTCTCCAGAGAAAATTCGCTCGTGGTCTTACGGTGAAGTAAAAAAACCTGAAACGATTAATTATCGTACATTCAAACCAGAAAGAGATGGCTTGTTCTGCGCCAAGATTTTTGGCCCTGTGAAGGATTATGAATGTTTGTGTGGAAAATATAAGCGTTTGAAGCACCGTGGTGTTATCTGTGAAAAATGCGGCGTTGAGGTGACTTTATCCAAGGTGCGCCGGGAACGTATGGGGCATATTGAACTGGCTTCACCGGTTGCACATATTTGGTTTCTAAAGTCACTGCCTTCCCGCTTGGGCATGGTCTTGGACATGACGTTACGCGATATTGAACGCGTGCTGTATTTTGAAGCTTATGTGGTTACCGATCCGGGCATGACACCGTTAACGCGCGGCCAATTGTTAACAGAAGATGATTATTTAATCAAAACAGAAGAATACGGAGATGATTTCAGTGCCAGTATGGGCGCAGAAGGCATTCGTGATTTGTTGAGTAGCCTGGACGTTTGTGTTGAGATTGAGAACCTGCGGCGTGAAATGGAGAGTACAGGTTCAGAAACAAAGATCAAAAAAATCTCTAAACGGCTTAAAGTGCTTGAAGCATTTAATAAATCTGGAATTAAGCCACAGTGGATGATATTGGCTGTATTGCCTGTGTTACCACCAGATCTTCGTCCACTGGTTCCCCTGGATGGCGGGCGTTTTGCAACTTCTGATTTGAATGATTTGTATCGGCGCGTCATCAATCGTAATAATCGATTAAAACGACTGCTAGAGCTGAAGGCGCCAGAAATTATTGTTCGTAATGAGAAACGTATGCTGCAAGAAGCTGTTGACTCATTATTGGATAATGGCCGTCGTGGTAAAGCTATGACTGGCGCTAATAAACGTGCATTGAAATCCTTGGCTGATATGATCAAAGGCAAAGGGGGTCGCTTCCGTCAGAATCTATTGGGCAAACGTGTCGATTATTCCGGGCGTTCTGTTATTGTTGTGGGGCCTCAGCTTAAACTGCATCAATGTGGCTTGCCGAAAAAGATGGCACTTGAGCTATTTAAGCCGTTTATCTTTAATAAACTGGAGATAATGGGTATTGCAAGTACCATAAAAGCTGCCAAACGTGAAGTTGAAAATGAAAGCCCGGTGGTATGGGATATCCTGGAAGATGTGATTCGTGAGCATCCGGTTATGTTGAATCGCGCGCCGACTCTACATCGTCTGGGTATTCAAGCTTTTGAACCAGTGTTGATTGAAGGTAAGGCAATTCAATTGCATCCATTGGTATGTGCGGCATTTAATGCTGACTTCGATGGTGATCAGATGGCTGTTCATGTGCCACTCTCCTTAGAAGCACAAATGGAGTGCCGCACATTGATGATGTCAACCAATAATGTATTATCTCCGGCCAATGGAGAACCAATCATTGTTCCATCACAAGATATTGTGCTCGGGCTTTACTATACAACGCGTGAAAAAGTAGGTGCACGCGGTGAAGGTATGTTGTTTCAGAATGTGAGCGAAGTATCGCGTGCTTATGAAAGCCGGAACGTTGAACTCAATGCAAAAATAACAGTTCGCATTAAGGAATATGACACTAATACCGATAATGAGCGATGTGAAAAAATTACTCGCTATGAAACAACGGTAGGCCGGGCATTGTTATTTGAAATATTTCCTCCAGGGTTGCCTTTCACGCTACTGAATAAGACACTCAAGAAGAAAGAAATTTCAAAGCTGATTAATGCGAGCTTTAGACGTTGCGGATTGCGCGAAACAGTCATTTTTGCAGATAAATTGATGTATGCGGGTTTTACTTATGCCACTCGTGCCGGTATTTCGATTTGTGCGGATGATATGCTAACCCCAACACAAAAGGGCGATATTATTGCTTCTGCAGAAAAGGAAGTGAAGGAAATTGAAGGGCAATATACTTCAGGTCTGGTAACGCAAGGCGAGCGTTATAATAAGGTTGTGGATATTTGGGGGCGCGCGGGTGATCAGGTTGCTAAAGCAATGATGAATCAACTGGGTGTAGAGTCTGTGCGCGATCAAGCGACTGGTGAAATCCAATTGGATGAGAATGGCAAGCCACTGACACAAGAATCCTTTAATTCAATTTATATGATGGCGGATTCTGGTGCCCGAGGTTCGGCGGCGCAAATTCGTCAACTGTCAGGTATGCGAGGGCTGATGGCAAAACCTGACGGTTCAATTATTGAAACGCCGATTACTGCCAATTTCCGTGAAGGCTTGAATGTTTTACAATACTTTATTTCAACGCATGGCGCTCGTAAAGGCTTGGCCGATACGGCATTAAAAACTGCAAACTCCGGATATCTGACTCGTCGTCTGGTGGATGTCACACAAGATCTCGTTGTTACGGAAGAAGACTGTAATACGGGCAATGGTGTTGTCGTGAAAGCGCTGGTGGAAGGCGGTGAGATTATCGAAGCATTACGTGAACGGATTCTCGGTAGAGTCGTAGTGAATGATGTGGTTAATCCAGAGAATCAGAAAGTGATTTTTGTTTCAGGTGTATTACTTGATGAGGATGCTGTCGATTTAATTGAATCCTTAGGTATTGATGAAGTAAAAGTGCGTACTCCGTTGACATGTGAAACACGTTTTGGATTATGTGCCAAATGTTATGGTCGAGATTTAGGGCGCGGTACTCCGGTTAATGTGGGCGAAGCAGTGGGAGTGATAGCAGCACAGTCAATTGGAGAGCCAGGCACACAATTGACCATGCGCACATTCCATATTGGCGGTGCAGCATCCAGAACAGCTGTGGTGAGTCAGGTTGAGAGTAAATCAAATGGAACGGTAAATTACTCCTCTACGATGCGTTATGTTACTAATGCACAAAATGAATTAATAGCCATTTCCCGTAGTGGTGAAATCATCATTCAGGATGAAAATGGCCGTGAGCGTGAAAGGCACAAAGCATCCTATGGTGCGACATTATTAGTACGCAATGGAGAGGTCGTTAAGGCGGGCCAAATATTGACCACCTGGGATCCGCATACCCGGCCAATTATTACTGAATATGCCGGCAAGGTACGTTTTGAGAATGTTGAAGAAGGCGTGACAGTTGCCAAACAGATTGATGAAGTTACTGGGTTGTCAACGCTGGTAGTAATTGATCCAAAACGTCGTGGTGTTAGTCAATCAAAAGGTCTGCGTCCATTAGTCAAGTTTTTGGATGATGATGGAAATGAAATCAAGATAGTCGGCAGTAACCAATCCGTAAGCATAACATTCCAGATCGGCTGCATTATCACCGTGCGTGACGGACAACAAGTGAGTGTTGGTGAAGTTTTGGCAAGGATTCCGCAAGAAACATCGAAAACGCGAGATATTACAGGTGGTTTGCCACGCGTGGCGGAATTATTTGAAGCGAGATCGCCAAAAGATGCAGGCATGTTAGCTGAAGTGACAGGTATTGTGTCATTTGGAAAGGATACCAAGGGTAAGCAGCGGCTCGTTATTACAGATCTTGAAGGTACTGTCCATGAATATTTGATACCTAAGGATAAGCATGTAATGGCGCATGATGGGCAGGTTGTTAATAAAGGCGAGATCATTGTCGATGGTCCTGCTGATCCACGCGACATATTACGTTTGCAAGGTGTTGAGGCACTGGCACGCTATATCACTGATGAAGTACAAGATGTGTATCGTTTACAAGGTGTTAAGATAAATGATAAACATATTGAGGTCATTGTACGTCAAATGTTAAGGCGAGTTCAGATCATCAATGCGGGAGATTCAACGTTTATACCTGGTGAACAAGTTGAACGTGCTGATCTATTAATTGAGAATGAGCGATTGATCGCTGAGAAAAAAATGCCGGCTACCTATGAATTCATGCTTCTGGGCATTACAAAAGCGTCATTATCTACAGACTCGTTTATATCGGCAGCATCTTTCCAGGAAACAACGCGGGTTCTAACAGAAGCCGCCATTATGGGTAAAAAGGATGATTTGCGTGGACTTAAAGAGAATGTTATCGTCGGCAGGCTTGTTCCAGCCGGCACAGGATTGTCTTTTCATAGTAAACGTAAGAATCAAGGAAAAATACTCGAGCTTGGTTTAGAATCAAATATTTCAATCGACAATGCAGTTTAGGAAATGAATAGATAACCTACAA
>CAKKRO010000008.1 GCA_919902625.1 Nitrosomonadaceae bacterium | reverse complement strand
TATTGATCAATGTTTGCCTTGGATCCATTTATGCTTTCAGCGTTTTCAGAAAACCGCTGGAAACATTGTGGGGAATCACGTCGAACCAAAGCGGGTATCCATTTATGGTTTTTCTGGCGGTATTTGCGGTTGCGATGCCGCTTGCAGGCAGTTTGATGGCGCAATGGGGCCCGAAAAAAACGACCCTGCTGGGAGGCTTGCTGGTAGGGGCAGGTTGGATTGCTGCAAGTTTTTCTCAGGATATTACGACCCTGACCCTTTTATACGGCGTATTAGGCGGAGCCGGGGTCGGCATCGTTTACGGCTGCCCGATTGCCGTGGTCGCGAAATGGTTTCCGCAACAAAGCGGCTTGGCTATCGGTTTGACGGTGATGGGTTTTGGCATATCGGCGTTGGCCATCGCTCCGCTCATGAAAGCGATGATCGATCACCCGGATATTGGCATACTGAATACGTTTCTCTACTTGGGGATCGCATTTTTGGCAGTCACTATGCTTTTAGCCCAATTACTGCATTTCCCGCCAACCGGATGGATACCTGCGGGATTAACAGCAGCTTCGGCTGCAACGGCAACAGCGCCAACTTTAGACCTCAGCAGGCGAGAAATGCTGAAAACCCGCAGTTTCTACGCGCTGTGGGCTACTTACACCATCGGATGCCTGGCCGGATTAATGGCGATTGGAATCGCATCCCCGGTCGGCACCGAGGTGGCCAAGCTGGATGCGGCAACGGCAGCGCTTGCCGTTTCATTGTTTGCGGTATTTAACGGTTTGGGGCGGCCCCTATTTGGCGCCATTACCGATAAGCTGGGCCCGAAGCATACCGCCATGCTCTCATTTGCCATGATTCTCGGCGTATCGTTGCTGGTGTCCTTTTTAGGACAAGGCCACGCCATGCTGTACTTGTTTGCATTCTGCGTGCTATGGCTATGCCTGGGCGGATGGCTCGCCATCGCGCCCACCGCAACCGGAATCTTCTTTGGCAAAAAACATTATGCGCAGAATTACGGATTCGTGTTTACCGCCTATGGCGCCGGCGCCATCCTGGGAACACTGATATCCGGCAACATCAAGGACATCACCGGAAGCTATTTAGGCGCATTTCCCATCGTTGCCGGATTGGCAATGCTTGGAATGCTGATTGCCGCGATTGGATTAAACCCCGTCAAGCACAAACAAACCGGTTAAAATGCCGGTATGCAATAGCCGATTTTCAAGGAGAAAATATGATCACCCTGTATGGAATTGAATGGTCACGGGCCAAATATGTACTGTTCACGTTGGCGGAGCTTGGTCTTGATTTCCAGCATGTCAGGATCAATCCTTTCGGGGAAGAGAAGAACGCTCCCGAATATTTAAAGCTGAATCCGCTGGCCCAGGTACCCACCCTGGTTGACGGCGATCTTGTGCTGACCGAAGCCATGGCGATTAATTTTTATCTGTCTAGAAAATACGGTGCCGGGGAACTATGGGCAGATCGACTGGAAGATGAAGCGCAAATCTACAAATGGAGCTTTTTTGCACTGACCCAAATGGAAACGTCGTGCGTGGAACTTATTCTCCACAGAAAGGTTCTGGATGAAAAAGATAGAAGTGCTGACATCATCCAAGCGGCTGAAAAGAAACTGATGAAACCGCTCGAGGTATTGAACAACCGCCTTGCCGGTAAAGATTTCCTGGTAGATGGCAAATTCACCGTCGCCGATATCAATATGGCGGGTGTTTTATCCTATGCGCTGGGCGGTGAATTTGATTTTTCGCC
>CAKKRO010000007.1 GCA_919902625.1 Nitrosomonadaceae bacterium | reverse complement strand
AAATGAGTATTCCGACACAATTAAAATATACCAAATCCCATGAATGGGTAAAACCTGAAGCTGATGGCACGGTAACCGTGGGTGTTACCCACCATGCACAGGAATTGCTCGGCGATATGGTGTTTGTCGAACTCCCGCAAATTGGACGTAACCTGGCACAAAAAGAAGAATGTGCCGTCGCTGAATCGGTTAAAGCCGCCGCTGACGTCTATTCACCCATTTCCGGAGAAGTCGTCGCTGTCAACTCCGGCCTGGAATCCGAGCCTGAAAAAATTAATCAGGATGCTTATTCCGCTTGGCTGTTTAAATTGAAGCCATCCAACTCTGCTGAATTGGATGGATTGCTGGATGCTGCAGCCTATGCGGAATTACTCGAGAACGAAGACCACTAAATCCTATCAGCTTGATTGGATTTGAATTTGTTCACTTACTTTAATACTCTATTACTTTCAGTTTTTTAAAATAAATCATGCCGTTTATTCCACATACCGAAAAAGATGTCGCCGAAATGCTTGCCAGCATTGGCGCAAAAACGATTGAAGAGCTTTTTGATGAAATTCCAGGCGAATTAATCAGCGGCCAGCTAACAGGGGTTCCGCCCGGACTCAGTGAAATGGAAATAACCCGGCTGATGATGGAACGCGCCACAACCGATGGATTCTATCAAAACTTCATCGGCGCGGGCGCTTATGAGCATCATATCCCTGCCGCAGTCTGGCAGATTACTACACGCGGTGAGTTTTATTCCTCCTATACGCCGTATCAAGCGGAAGCCAGTCAGGGTACCTTACAGTTATTGTATGAATACCAGACCATGATGGCCTCACTGACCGGCATGGACGTCTCCAACGCCAGTATGTATGACGGCGCAACTGCATTGGCTGAAGCGGCCTTGATGGCCGTCCGCTCGCATAAAACGTCACGGCGCATACTGATTCCAAAAACAGTGCATCCTGTTTACCGGCAAGTGGTTCGCGCCATTGTCAGCAACCAGAAAATTGAAGTGGTCGAGCTGCCATTTAACACACAAACCGGACAAATAGAACCAGAATCGCTGTCTGAATTCGCCGATGAAGAATTTGCCGCACTGGTAATCCCGCAACCTAACTTCTTTGGCGTACTGGAACAAGTGGATGCGCTCACCGATTGGGCGCACAGTAAAAATGCGTTTGCCATCGGCGTGATTAATCCAACCGCGCTGGCATTACTGACGCCACCGGGCGAGTGGGGCAACAAAGGCGCTGATATTGCCGTTGGCGAAGGTCAACCGCTGGGTATTCCACTTTCCAGTGGCGGCCCTTACTTCGGGTTTATGGCTTGCAAGGATGCACTGGTACGCCAGATGCCCGGACGTATTATTGGCCGTACCACGGACCTGGATAACAAGCCTGGTTTCGTGCTGACATTACAAGCGCGCGAACAGCATATCCGCCGTTCCAAAGCGACTTCCAATATCTGTACCAATCAGGGATTGATGGTGACCGCCGCCACCATTTACATGTCATTAGTGGGGCCGGATGGATTGCGCCGGATTGCGGCACAATCGCACGCCAACACATTGGAACTGGTTGAACAATTGGAAAAAATAAATGGCGTGAAAAGAGCATTCAGCGGGCCGGTATTCCATGAAGCCGCACTGACCCTGCCCGCACCCGTCACTGAGGTATTATCCAGACTGAAGCAGAAAGGCATACTCGGAGGACTCGATTTACAGGGGCATTATCCGGAATTGGGCAATACTGTATTGATCTGCGCTACTGAAACCAAAACCCCAGATGATTTGCAGAATTACGCCGGGGCTCTACAGCAAGTGCTCGGTTAACCAATTTTATTTATCTCATTACGATTTTCACTATTTGTCATAAAGGAAAAAATATGGTTACTCTTAAAGGAAAGCCCATCAAAATTGAAGGCGCTTTTCCCAAGGTCGGACAGCAAGCACCCGCATTTTCTCTCGTAAACAGAGATCTGCAAGATGTCACGCTGGCCAATTATGCCGGTAAAAAGAAAGTGTTGAACATCGTGCCCAGTCTGGATACGCCGGTATGCGCGCTATCGACGCGCAAGTTCAATCAACAGGCCAGCAATATGGACAATACCGTGGTGTTGATCATTGCTGCTGATCTGCCTTTTGCGATGAGCCGCTTCTGCGATGCCGAAGGCCTGGATAAAGTGATTACCCTGTCAACCATGCGCGGCGCCAATTTTATGAAAGATTATGGAGTT
>CAKKRO010000006.1 GCA_919902625.1 Nitrosomonadaceae bacterium | reverse complement strand
AGAAAGTGCATGAATCCAAAATTGTGCATGGCGGCATCCAGCCGGCAGCGATTTTGCTGGGCAAGGATGGCGAACCGCTGCTGACCGGTTTCGCCGCTGCACGATGGGCTATTGCCGCACATATTAATAAGCTCGCTGGCGAATTAGCCACCGGTTATGCGCCGGCGGAACAGTACGAACCTGCGAATGCGCCTGGACCCGCAGCCGATTTTTATGCGCTGGGGGCAACGTTGTATGTTTGTATGACGCATCACCAGCCCGTTGCCGCGCAAAGCCGGATAATGGCCTTAAACAGAGGCGAACCCGATCCGATGGCTTCATGCTCCGGATCTTCAGACACTCCCTATAGCGCGGAATTATTGCAAGCGATCCAGTGGATGCTGCGGCCTGAATATAATGACCGGCCGCAATCGGCAGGCGAGATTCTGGCGCTCCTGAAATCAGGGCAGGCCAGTGATCAAATGGGTTCTTTAACTTCCAGGCAAGCGGCCACAGAAGTTGCCGATAGTAGTCCGGCTGCTAAGAACATCTTGTGGGCCGGTGTCATGGCCGGGATCGTTGCACTGGTGACGGTTGGATTATGGTTTGATGAAAAACCTGCTGAAAAACCGGATAACAGGCAGGGCGCGACCAGCCAGCCTTTATTTCAACGCAATCCTGGCAAAACCACAGTCACGCCAGAGACGAAAGAAGAGCAGTCCGTTGCTTTGACCAGCACCCCATCAAGTCAGGCATCTGGCTCAGAAAATAGAGTCGAGTCTGAGAAACAATCCAATAAACAAGGTGCGCCAGAAAAACCAACCGGCCAAGGTTTAATCCAAGAGCATTTGGCCGCTGCGGAAAAAGCCATGAAAGCGACGCATCTCACCACACCGGTGGAAGACAATGCCTACAGCTATTACCAGATGATCCTGGCCATGGAACCCGGCAACATAGAAGCGCGTGCCGGTCTGCAGAAAATAGTGGATCGGTATGTTCAGTTTATCGGCAAAGCAAGAACCGAGGGTAGGTTTAGCGATGCCAGGCTCTATTTACAAAGGGCTGAATCGGTTCTGCCGGGTGATCCTAAACTACAGAGAATTAGAACGGAGTTGATTGCTGCTCGATG
>CAKKRO010000005.1 GCA_919902625.1 Nitrosomonadaceae bacterium | reverse complement strand
TTTGCATGATCAAAGTGGATAGCAACCGGCACTTTGGCGTGATGTGCGGCTCGTTCAACAGCTGGCATGATCAGGCTGAAATCATGTTGGCGGAAGAGCGGCTCAGAAAGATTGAGAATAACTGGTGAACGACAGAACTCGGCTGTCATGATAATAGCTTCCAAGAAGTCCAAGCTTACCAGTCCAAAACCGCCGATGGCGTAGTTATTTTGATAAGCATGATTCAACATATCGCGCATATCTACAAGTGGCATTTTGATCCTCTGAAATTTAGGGGTGTGAATAAATCATGCTCAATGCATAATTTTTTCAAGTGCCTGGTCCAAATCATCCAGAGCTGAACCCATGATAAGACCTGCACAGCTATGGTACAGCCACAATTCACAAGAAACGGGTAGGTGTAAACTACGTCGCCCATGAATCTGAAACTCGCGCCATGCCAAAATGGGCTGATCCTCTGTATTGCTATCAACACATAACCACATGGTCCTGTCTAGAATGACTTCTAATCCACGATGCTGCAGTAATGTAACTCGCAGTGGATAGCCTAATCGCAGCAGCGCAAGCCGCCCGCGGTTGTAACAAGTTGCTTCGATCGTTTTTGGGAAGATGCGCCAGGGTTGAGTCAGCGTTTCCATCGCTATCAAAATATGTCTTAAATTTTTATTTTTTTGTATTGGGTTCACTATCCAACGCATTTTCAAGAAAAACACGACTCGCTAGAATATCTTCCGCTTCTAATGTGATGAGATCAGTTTTGGACAATGATTTCTTTGTTCCGGAAAATAACCGATTCGCCTGCCGTAGTCGAGCACGATCTAGCGCATTGCGAACCGAGCGCGCATTAGCAAAATGCTCCGACTTCATACGCAAGCGTATATATTTCCCGAATGCCTCTTCTCCGGCTGCACTTAAACAGTAATTCTGGCTTGCTAACATTAACTTAGCGATCGCGACTAACTCATCTGCACCATAATCCGGAAAGTCGATATGGTGCGCTATACGCGAGCGCATGCCGGGATTGCTATGGAAGAATTTATCCATGCGATCTTTATAACCTGCCAAAATAACGACCAAGTCTTCGCGGTTATTTTCCATCGTTTGCAGCAGAATCTCTATTGATTCCGCACCATAATCACGTTCGTTCTCTGGTTTATAAAGGTAGTAGGCCTCATCGATGAAAAGAACACCCCCCATCGCTTTTTTGATCACTTCTTTTGTTTTTGGTGCGGTATGTCCAATATATTGACCGACTAAGTCATCTCGGGTTACCGAAACCAGATGTCCCTCACGCACATAACCCAGACGATGTAAGATTTCTGCCATACGCAGGGCTACCGTCGTTTTTCCTGTGCCAGGATTGCCTGTAAAGCACATGTGTAAACTGGGTGCGCCTGCAGATAATCCCATTTGTTTGCGAACACGATCGACCAGCAACAATGCTGCAGTCTCACGAATACGAGTCTTCACAGGGATTAAACCAATCAGCTCACGATCTAATTTATCCAGAACTTCCTGAATATTAGATTCCCGGAACTCTGCATCCAAATCAATCAATGTGTCTTTGGACGAAGTTAATTTTTTAGATTGCTTAGACATTTTGATCACTCATTGAGGTCTCATAGGATAGAGATTGGCATACATTAATAATATTAATTTAATCTTTAAGATAACTTCTATTTAATGCTGTCACGTTTACATTCTTACTATTTCTCTCCCTCCTTTATGAGAGAGAGAAACTTTACTCTTACTTCTCTAGTAGCGTTCAGCTTCCGGTTTGTCGGTTGCATAGGAGTGAATAGTATAACTAATGCTCCGACCTGCACCTTCTTGACGTACTAAACCAAAACCTGGTTCTTTCTTTGGCCGGTTGACAATATAGGACATCGTTGGACTTTCCACGCCGCGTGTTGAGTTGAACGCAGTCACACGGATATAGTGATTTGGAAAAGTTTTACGGCAGCTATTAATTTCCATCAAAATTCCTGCCGGATCTTTCAAATCAAACATAGGATTGCCAAACATTTCCCAGTACGTGTTACGTGGATGAGGATCATCCGTATATTCAATTCCGATTGCCCAGCCATTTTTCAACGCATACTTGAGCTGTGTTGAAATTTGCTTGTCGGTCAACGGGGGCAGGAAAGAAAATTGCCCCTGTGTGACGATGTTACCTGGATTGGTCATCATAATTATTTCTCCTAAAATGATTAAACGTTAGCAGTTGTGGATGGCACAAAGTCAGCGGTATCCGTAGAATCATAGTTAAAGGTGATATCTTTCCACGTATCCAACGCTTGTTTGAGCGGCGTGCACCACTTAGCAGCATCTGCAAGAATTTGCGGGCCTTCTTTGACGTAATCCCGGCCTTCATTACGAGCCAGAACCATAGCTTCGAGTGCTACACGGTTTGCCGTTGCGCCTGCCTGGATCCCTTGAGGGTGACCGATCGTGCCGCCACCGAACTGCAATATCACATCTTCGCCGAGATAATCGAGCAACTGATGCATCTGGCCTGCATGAATACCGCCGGAAGCAACAGGCATGACTTTATTAAGTGACGCCCAATCTTGATCAAAGAATAATCCATGTTCTAGACTCTTCTCGGTATGTGTGTCACGCAAGGTATCGTAAAAGCCCTTGATCATCAGTGGATCGCCTTCAAGCTTCCCAACAACCGTGCCTGCATGAATATGATCGACACCCGCCATACGCATCCATTTACAAATCACACGGAAATTCATGCCGTGATTTTTCTGGCGTGAATAGGTCGAATTACCCGCACGATGCAGATGCAATATCATGTCGTTCCTACGCGCCCATTTTGCCATCGACTGAATCGCGGTGTAGCCGATCACCAGATCGATCATGACAATGACTGAACCCAGAGATTTTGCAAACTCTGCTCTTTCATACATGTCTTCCATCGTGCCGGCTGTCACATTTAAATAATGCCCTTTGACTTCACCCGTAGCCGCAGAAGCTTTATTGACTGCCTCCATGCAATACAGGAAACGATCACGCCAATGCATAAAAGGTTGTGAGTTAATATTCTCATCGTCTTTCATGAAATCCAGACCGCCTTTAAGGCCTTCGTATACAACGCGCCCGTAGTTGCGTCCGGAAAGACCTAGTTTTGGTTTTGTTGTTGCACCCAGTAGCGGGCGACCAAATTTATCTAAGCGTTCACGCTCTACCACGATACCGGTTGCAGGACCTTGGAAGGTCTTGAGGTAAGCAACGGGAATGCGCATGTCTTCCAGACGCAGGGCTTTGACCGCTTTGAATCCAAATACATTACCGATAATAGAAGCGGTTAAGTTTGCGATCGAACCTTCTTCAAATAGATCAATATCATAGGCGATATATGCAAAGTATTGCGCTTCGTTTTTAGTGCCCGGACCTGTGTTTGGAACCAGCTCAGACTTGTATGCTTTGGCACGATAGAGTTCGCATGCAGTTAGCCGATCAGTCCATACCACGGTCCATGTCGCCGTAGAAGATTCACCTGCGACTGCTGCCGCTGCTTCTTCATGATCTAC
>CAKKRO010000004.1 GCA_919902625.1 Nitrosomonadaceae bacterium | reverse complement strand
ATGTCGCAACCATGACTGCAACAGCAGTAACAAATAACACAGCGGCCCCTTCATCGGGCGGCGGTGGCAGCACCCCAACCCCAACTCCTGAGCCTATTCCAACCCCAACCCCAACTCCAACTCCAACTCCAACAAACACCGGCACCTCTACAATAGACGGTGTAACCATCAGTACAACGACCCAATCGAATGGTACGGTTGTGACAACTATCCCGCCGGTCAGCGATATTCGCCAGGATAGTCCAGATAGTTTATTCAGTGATTACGCGGATATTCCTGTTATCACCAATTCAAATGGCGAGGCTTTGCTGACGGTCAGCCTGCCGGTTGGCGTGGGGCTGAATATTGAGGGTAAATCACAGACGCTGAATATACAAAATGCCACCAATGACTTAATCCAACGCATTGAGCAAGAAAACGGTTCGAACAATAATCAGAATCAGGAAATGACGCAACATGCCCAGAATTTTCTATCCTCATTAGCTGCGGATCAACAAGTCATTGTACAAACGGTCACGCCAACGGTCAGCAATAACCAGGTGCCGGATATACCCATTGTCATCACCGGGTCGGATGCTGAGAACGATAGCAAACAAGTCTTGATCATTGATGTCAGGAGCCTTCCATCCGGCACTATCATCCAGTTGGATAATGTGGCCTTTGCCTCCATCATTGGAGCTGTTCGCGCCGTGGGCGGCGCTGGTGAGAATTTTGCTGTGGGGGATGATGAGAGTCAGTTTATGGTATTGGGCGCGGATGATGATGTTTTGTTCGGTGGCGGCGGTGATGATACGGTCGGCAGTCTGGGCGGCGATGATCAAACTTCCGGTGATGCCGGCGATGATATCGTTTACGGCGGCACCGGTAACGATCAGATCAGCGGCGGCACCGGCAACGATCAACTCAATGGCGGTTTGGGTTTTGATCGTGCAACGCAGGCAGGACAGTTAGCGGATTATCAGGTGGCCGTGCAGGGCAATGGGATCACTTTGACAAATAGCAATGGCGAAGCCGACACACTCACCGATGTTGAACTGATCCGCTTTGCCACCGGCCCCAGTCTGGCGATTGCCTATTCCGCCATTGAGGCGGTCGCGCATCATCTGGCCAAAACCTGGCTGGGGCGTGATTTGACGGCGGTTGAAGGCAGCGCGGTGCAAAACTGGGCGGGGGCTACCACGGAGGATATTTTAACCGCTTTCTACAGCCTGCCCGAGGCGGCTGGTTTCCTGGATAAAACACCTGATGAGTTACTAGCCGAACTGGAAGAAAATCCAGATATTATCCGGCTGGATATCGTGCGTGATGTCATTGGCGGAGATGATAACGATCAGGGTTATTTGCCGTTGGGACTGGCCTTGAATGCCGATGGGAGTATCGGCCATGATGTGCTGCGCATGCCGGGTAGTCCTGAGGATGTGCATCTGGAGTTTGTGGGTAACAGTCTGGAGCTGACCCGCCTAAATGACGGTGCCATGTTAAGCGTCAAGAATGCCGAGGCGATTGCTTTTGACAGTGACGAGACAGTGGTGATTGCGCATAATCAGACGGAAAGTATCCTGGGACGTCTGGTGCATAGCTTCTTTAACCGCAATGCCACTTCTGATGAGTGGCAATCAGGATTGGAGGCATTGGATGCTCAGGTCAGTTTTGACAGTATTCTGGATTGGTTCCAGCAACATGCTAACCTGGATGGCTTATCCGATACGGATTATATTCAGACTATCTTTACCCAAACACTGGGACATCAGGCATCGGATAGCGAACTCAATTTCTATCTGAACCGGCTCGAAAATAATCTGATAGATCGCGGGGAGCTGGCTGTTG
>CAKKRO010000003.1:1307-3822 GCA_919902625.1 Nitrosomonadaceae bacterium | reverse complement strand
TTGGAAAATTCACTGTGCCCGGATACTGCCACACAGTAAGCCGTGATATTTTCTTTCAGCTGATTGAAAAATATATTCTTGTTCAATGCATAATAATTATTGCTCTGCGGCTCGAAAGAAAAGACTCTGATCTTCTCACCGTATTTCTTGGCGGGGTATAAGGAGTATTGGCCAATATTTGCACCCAGATCGAAATAGCATGAATCGGGTTCAAAACTATCAATCCAATCCAATGTATCCGGTTCCTTAATTGAATAAGTTTTCGCCCGTTTGAGCGTTCGCAGGCTATCCACCGAAACCCGAATCGACTGCCCCCTGACCTGTATCGTTGTATAGCCGCCTTTAATTTTATAAGCAGCAACCACTAAATCATTGAGTATATTTTTTAAGAACATTAATTGTTTGATTGCAATAGAGTGAATCGATTAAGTTCATGCAGCAACCGGAAACTGCATAAGCACGTCAGGCACTGGCGGATTTCTCCAGCAACGCGACATAACGGGGTAATACATTGGTATCTGCGCCATCCAGCATTTCTTTAAGAAAACGCTGTCGATGCGCTTCGTTATAAAAGTTGTCGCACCCATTGGTTAGAAAGCGATCAATTTTCTCGTATACGTCATCACGGCATCTCAATTCTGTTTCAGGCATATAGTCAGCAACGGTGGAACGGCCTGCAATCAAATAATCCGCAGCCAGAACCGGCTTCTTGGTTCTCACGGCTTCAAATACCACCGAGGTGGCAAGATCAATAATCACATCGGCCCAGTTCATCAGATGCACAGAATGGGCGCTATCGCCTGCAATACTTACGTTGGGCAGCTTCCTGATCGTGCTGTTTTTGGTCAGCGATTGTTTCCATCCGCTACGGGTATGGGGTTTGATAATCAATTCCACGCCCGGAAAAGCAGCGATCATATGTACCACTTCAGCGACTTCTTCCCAGAATGTCGTGAAATTAGCCTTTCTTAAAAACATGACGACTTTAAGCCGGCTGTCAGACTGCTTTAAGGGCGATGGCGGCATCAATCCGTTTAGCCTGGTTAGCCATTCTTCACAAAAACGCGGCGACCCTAACACAGCAATGGCCTGATCGTCCAGAAAAGGGCGAAAGCGTTTTGCGCATAGTTCATTGGGCACAACCAGCCGGTCGAAGATCCCCGCCACTGAAAACAGCGTGTCCGGCTCCACTTTGCGTTCGCCACGACGAATCAGTTGATTGGCATGCGGACTATCGCCGTGCGGCAGCGATACTGCGCCCAATCCTCTGTTTTTAGCCATCGCAACAACCACTTCGATCCACTCGACACAGATGACCGAGTTTCTTTCAATCCAGTCAAAGGCGATCACACCATTCCCGGCGTGCTCAAAACTCCTCGTAAGCAATTGACTGGCTGTTTTCTGCCATAATGGCTCCCGTTTCTTTTCATCGAAGGAATCAGCCAGTGTCCTGACGATCCGGCCAATGACCGGCAGCCGCCGCACATTGCCTGTCAGCAGCAGCATCTGCAGGCGCCACTTGATATAACCTAATGCGGAAAAAATTTCGCTGACATGCGCAACACGGACACCATCCAGCGCTCTGAGATATTCCAGCCGGTAATCACGGATAAACTTTTTGGAACCGATCAGCACAACATCACATTGATGACCCGACTCTATCCATTTGGAAATAACCGGAGTGATATGATCAATATCATTATAATGACGAAGAAAGAAAAGGGCTTTCATACCCATGTTATGATTGCATAAATATTAAACACATGCGGCATTTCTAATATTTTCCTTGTTTAGGCAGGGAGTTCCGGGTAATGAAAGCGCGCTAATTTTACACGCGCAATTTTTCAATTACCAGCCGCGAGTCTATACAAAGTTCAGGATAAAATCTCAAAACTAAAGATATTATTTCATTTTTATATTAAGTATTGCTCAGATGACAGGATAAACCGGATAATCAGCAAGAAGCTTTTGAACATGAGTTTCTATTATCCTCAACCATTTTAATTAAAACCACGACAATAATGAAAACGATCGCCGTAATCCCTGCCCGTATGGGTTCATCGCGTTTCCCAGGCAAACCCATCGCAAAAATACTGGGACGCCCCATGATTGAACATATCTATAAACGCGTCGCCATGAGCAAATCGCTGGATGCCGTTTATATTGCAACCTGTGATGAAGCAATACGGCAGGTCGCGGAAGGTTTCGGCGCTTCCGTCATCATGACAGCCGATACCCACGAACGCGCGAGTGACCGGGTGGCTGAAGCGGTCACTCATATTGAGGCAGATCTGATTGTCATGGTGCAAGGCGATGAACCGATGACACACCCTGACATGATTGATACCGCAGTCGCTCCTTTCAGAAATGATCCGCAACTGGGTTGCGTCAATCTGGTGCGCAGGATCGATCATGAAGCCGATTACCGCGATGTCAACACGATCAAGGTTGTGATGGATCAACAGGGAAATGCGATCTACATGTCACGCCAGCCGATACCGACGATGGCCAAAGC
>CAKKRO010000003.1:0-1207 GCA_919902625.1 Nitrosomonadaceae bacterium | reverse complement strand
GCCGGATTTGACTGGCTGGTTCTGGATATGGAACACAGCGTGCTGGAACTGAGCGAAGTGCAGATGATTATCCAGGTACTGGATAGCAAGCAGTGCCCCGCTATCGTGCGCCTGACCTCCAACCACCCCGACCAGATCAAGCGGGTGATGGATGCCGGCGCAACCGGCGTGATGGTTCCGATGATTAAATCCGCCGCAGATGCCAGAGCGGCGGTGGATGGCGTTTATTACCCGCCACGGGGACAACGAGGCGTCGGCCTGGCGCGCGCCCAAGGCTATGGCGCCAGTTTCCAAGCCTACCGGCAATGGCTGGAAGATAATGCGGTAATCGTGGTCATGATCGAGCATGTCGATGCCGTCAACGCCATTGATGACATCCTGGCTGTTCCGGGTATTGATGCCTATATCATCGGCCCCTATGATTTATCCGGTTCCATGGGACGCCCCGGCGATCTTAACCATCCCGACGTACAAACGGCCATTGCGAAAACACTGGAAGCCGGTCGCCGCGCCGGAAAACCCGGCGGCATCCATGTGATCGAACCCGATCCCGCCGCGCTCCAGCAACGCATTCAAGCCGGATTTAACTTTCTGGGCTACGGTCTGGATATCCGCATTCTCGATTCAATCTGCCGCAGCCACCTAAAAACGATTCGCGCAGCGCTATAACCACTATGCATAAATTTGTCATCTCCACTTCATCCTTCGGCATCGATAATAACCTGCCAATCCAGCATTTGCTGCAAAAAGGCATGCAGATTATCAGTAATCCGCATAAACGCAAACTGACCGAGGATGAGATTATCGAGTTACTCAATGAAGAAACCATCGGTTTGATAGCCGGTATCGAACCGCTGACTGAACGGGTTTTTCAATCGGCGAAAAACCTGAAAGTGATTTCCCGTTGCGGCGCCGGCATGGATACGGTCGATCGGGTTGCCGCACAAAAACACGGCATTGCTGTGTTTAATACCCCCGAAGCGCCTGCGCAAGCCGTTGCTGAACTCACGCTGGGGCTCATGCTGGCTGCTCTGAGGCAAATAGGCGCAACCGATCAATCCATCCGCAACGGTGAGTGGCCCAGAACACAAGGCCGATTATTGGCTGCCCAAACCGTGGGCATCATTGGCTTGGGACATATTGGCCGGCGGGTTGCACGCCTCTGCCGGGCTTTTGAAGCGAAAGTCATCGCCCATGATCCCCATGT
>CAKKRO010000002.1 GCA_919902625.1 Nitrosomonadaceae bacterium | reverse complement strand
TTAGCGAAGCGCTGAGTTTATCAGAGAGAAGCATGCAAAAAAAGCAAGATGAATAACAGATTGGAACTGATCCGAAAAGGACGCGCGCAAATTATCAGGAGCGGTAAAGAAATAAAAGACTTCATTTTAATTTGGAGTTATGATCGCCCGTTACCGAATTTATCAATTTTTAGAGAGGAAATAATATGTCGAAAAAATCAATAAAACCTATTTCTCTTGCGGTGGGTGCTGCATTTGTAACCAGTCTCGCCGCCGCCAATCTTCCGGCGGACACGAATATAAACACCAGCCCTTTTGCCATGAGCGAATTGTCCGGTGGCTACATGCAACTTGCCGGTGCAGGGGGGTATGGAGGCGGTGATGGCAAATCCGCTCAAGAAGGCAAATGTGGCGGCAAGAAAACTGAAAAAGAAGGTAAATGTGGTGAGGGCAAGTGTGGCGGCAAGAAAGAGATGAAGCAGAATATGGAAGGCAAGTGCGGCGAGAAGAAATCCGAGAAAGAAGGTAAGTGCGGTGAAGGTAAATGCGGCAGTAAAAAATAACGCCTATCCTGCAAACCATGAACAATAAACAGTACCCTGTTCATGGCGCCGGGCTGGGTTTGAGGCGGGCGATGGTGCGTTCACTCGCAGACCAGCCCGCCGATCCGGTGAATTTCTGGGAGGTGGCGCCAGAAAACTGGATGGGTGTCGGCGGGTATTACGGGAATAAGTTTCGTGAGCTTACTGAGCAATTTCCATTCATCTGCCATGGCTTGTCTCTCTCAATCGGTAGTCCGTCCCCCCTGGATGAAGCTTTCTTGCAGCGATTAAAACGTTTCCTGAAAGAACACCATATCCGCTATTACAGTGAACATCTGAGTTATTGCAGTGATGACGGCCATCTGTATGACTTAATGCCGATTCCGTTTACGCAAGAAGCGGTGCATTACGTTGCCGGGCGCATCAACCGTGTGCAGGATATTCTGGGGCAACGCATCGCGATGGAGAATGTTTCCTACTATGCGGCGCCTGGGAAGCAGATGGAGGAGATTGATTTTCTCAATGCCGTGCTGCAGGAAGCTGACTGTGATCTACTGCTGGATGTCAATAATATTTATGTCAACAGTATCAATCACCACTATGATGCCGAAGCGTTTCTCAGCCAGTTACCGGCGGAGCGTATCCGCTATATCCATATCGCCGGGCATTACAATGAGGCGGAAGACCTGATTGTGGATACGCATGGCGCAGATGTTATTGACCCCGTCTGGCAATTGCTGGATAAGACCTATCAGCATTTTGGTGTCATACCGGCTTTACTGGAACGTGATTTTAATCTGCCGCCGCTGGCGGAGCTGCTGGGAGAAGTCGCCATGATTCAATCCATACAGTCGAAATGGCTGGATCAAGCCGGTGAATGCCTGCAACACGGCTGATCGTCCCGGTTTTGTGCATCAGCAATATGCTTTTGCAGCGCATATCCGTAACCCGGAAAAAAAACCGTGCCCTGAAGATATAGAAGAGCGGCGCATGAAAATCTACCGCGAATTGTTTTATAACAATGTGGAGGATTTTATGGCCAATACTTATCCGGTGTTGCGTCAAATTACGCCGGATGATCGCTGGCATGCCATGATGCGGGATTATTTCGCCAACCACCGGTCGCATACTCCCCTGTTTCCGGAAATGCCGCGAGAGTTTCTGAAATATCTGGAGCATGAACGCAAACCGTGTCCTGATGATCCTCCTTTCATGCTGGAACTGGCTCACTACGAATGGGTTGAGTTGGCGCTTTCCATACTGGATGAGAAAGTGGATGAAACAAAGGTAGATGCTCAGGGCGACCTGCTTGATGGCGTGCCGGTTATTTCTCCGTTGGCCTGGCCGCTCAGTTATCATTTTCCCGTGCATAAAATCAGCCCGGCTTTTCAACCGGAAGAGGCGGATGGGATTCAAACCTATCTGGTGGTTTATAGAGATGCTGATTTTGACGTGCATTTTATGGAGATCAATCCGGTGACAGCGCGGCTGATACAACTCATCATCGGCAATAACGGCAAATCCGGGCGCGTTTTGCTGCAGCAGATTGCCACCGGGCTCAATCATCCGCAGCCTGATATCGTTATCGATGGAGGCAGGGAAATACTGAATGATCTTAAGCGGCGTAAAGTGGTTTTAGGGGCTTGTTGTTAACAATGGGCATTCATTACACAACAAGGGTTCTACCATTCCATTGGCCTGTTACAGCTTCAAAGCTTTTTGCCGTTAAACTGCCAGAGCGGTAGATAATCAATTAATCCGGATGACTGACATGAAAGATAATACTGGCAGTACCCCATCTGTGCAAAGTATGGAAAACTTTCTTGCTTCTTCCGTGCATGATATGAAAAACTCGGTGAGCATGCTGATTTGCGGTCTGGAAAAAGCGCTGGCGGCAGCCGATTCAACCAGGCTTTCCACCTATGCCGGGCTGGTGCAAATGAATCATGAAGCAAAACGCATTAATAGCAACCTGATTCAGTTGCTGACACTCTACAAGCTGGGACAGAAAATTTATCCCTTTGATCCTCAATCCATGGGTCTGGATGATTTTTTGCAGGCAGTGGTCGCGCAATATATGGAATTGCTTAAATCGCATGGAATCAACCTGCAAGTTCACGCTGATCCGGGGTTGTACTGGTATTTTGATGAAGATTTGATCAGCGGGGTGATCGGTAATGCATTAAATAATGCAATGCGCTACACCCGTGACCGTATCAACATCATCGCCAGGGAAAATAACGGGAAGCTGGAGTTGCGCATTGAAGACAATGGAGAGGGCTATCCCGTTCAAATGCTCCAGGAAAGTGTTGACAATATGCGCGGTGTGGATTTCCAGGGGGGCAGTACAGGGCTTGGATTCTATTTCTCGGCCATGGTGGCAAGAATGCACCATAACCATAGCCGGTTGGGCGAGCTTAAGCTGGAGAATGGCGGCTCCCTGGGAGGCGCTTGTTTTGTGTTATACCTTCCGTAAAACCAGAATAAAATCCTATGGCTGGAAATCATGAATACTAATCCGCTTAACTTATCAACGCCTGACCTGGATTTTTCAGGAAAAACGATGTTGATAGTCGACGATTATCAAGAAATGCGGAATATTTTTCGTGACATCCTGCGTAGCTGTGGAGCCGATGTCAAAAAAATATACACAGCGGCTAATGGAAATGAAGCCGTTGGCTTGTTAAAAAGAGTGCAATTTGACATTGTGCTGTGTGAT
>CAKKRO010000001.1 GCA_919902625.1 Nitrosomonadaceae bacterium | reverse complement strand
AACGGTACAAGTTGTGGTGATAGCGTGACGGAAGTAACAACCAAATCCGCATCGCGGATAGCCTCCCGTGCCGATTTACTGGCAATTGCCGTTAAACCCATTGCTTCAGCACTCTGACACAATGCATCCCGATTCGCCGTCCCACGCCCAAATGCACGAATGTGTTTTAACGGAAATAATTCAGCGAATGCCTGCAAGTGACTCTGCGCTTGCACGCCACAACCGATAAAGGCCGCTGTGGATGCATCCGGTTTGGCGAGCCGCTTGGCCGCAACAGCGCTCAATCCCGCTGTACGCACTGCGGTCACCCAGTTACCATCCAGTATGGCAAGCGGCAATCCGGTGCGGCTATCCAGCAATGTCACCAGCGCATTGATGCTTTGAAGACCATGCTTCGGGTTATCCGGATTGAGCACCAAGGCCTTGACGGCAAGAAACGGCGGATCATCAGAAGCAGCCAGCGTAGCCATCATATACCGGCCGTCTGGCGGCGTAATGACCGCTTTGGGCGCATTCCAGACTTGCTGCCGGTTGCGGCCAAGGATCAGGTGCTCGATGCTGGCAACAATCTCCTGCGGGGTCAGTTGCAGAGATTGTAGTGAATCCCGAGACAGGTAACGAATGACCGAGAGCAACGGAGGGATCGCTGTGTTTTTGCTATCACCCATGGTAAAAACTTTGCTGCATTTTGCGTTACCTGTATTGAATTACTTGAAAATTGGCTATATTAACAGTCAACTGTTATAATGTCGCCCCCGCCGCCGCAACTAACAGCTTATTTTTGAGGAATTATTTATGTCTCGCCCTATCCGCAACATCGCCATCATCGCTCACGTTGATCATGGTAAAACCACCATGGTCGACAAATTGCTGCACCAAGCCGGCACCTTTGCCGCACATCAACAGATTTCCGAGCGCGTGATGGACTCCAACGATATCGAGCGCGAACGCGGTATTACCATTTTAGCCAAAAATTGTGCCATTGATTATGAAGGCATCCATATCAATATCGTCGATACCCCAGGTCATGCCGATTTTGGTGGCGAAGTGGAACGTGTTTTGTCCATGGTGGATGGTGTATTGCTGTTAGTGGATGCGGTCGAAGGCCCTATGCCGCAAACCCGTTTTGTTACCAAAAAAGCGCTCGCGCTGGGGCTGCGCCCCATTGTCGTGATTAACAAGATTGACCGGCCTGGTGCTCGTGCCGAGTGGGTGGTCGATCAAACGTTTGATCTGTTCGACAAACTGGGCGCCAGTGATGAACAACTTGATTTTCCTGTCGTCTATGCTTCTGCCTTGAATGGTTTTGCCACTCTGGAACTTGAAAAACCAAGCACGGATATGCGTCCGTTGTTTGACACCATTATCAAACATGTCCCTGCCCCTGAAGGCAATCCTGATGAACCCCTGCAACTGCAAATCAGCGCGTTGGATTACTCCAGCTTTGTCGGCCGCATCGGTATTGGACGTATCCGTCGCGGCAAGCTGAAACCAGGCCAAGAAGTGATGATATTACTGGGTGACAAACCCCCTAAAAAAGCCAAAGTCAATCAAGTGCTCGGTTTCCAGGGTCTGGAACGGATACAAATGAAAGAAGCCTTGGCAGGCGATAT